>CAYRAC010000101.1:0-9948 GCA_964422045.1 uncultured Steroidobacteraceae bacterium | reverse complement strand
CCGACGACTACAAGGTCAACGGCATGGAAGTGTCGATCGACGAGGAATGCAGCCGTATCCTGGCGATCCGCGCGCCCGCGGCCGGCGATTTGCGGGTGATCGTCGCGATCATCAAGACCATTACCGACCTCGAGCGCATCGGCGACGAGGGCGAGAAAATTGGCTACATCGCTTCGCGGCTCGCCACCATGGAGCGCCCCGCCGATAAGTACCGCGAGGTCAAACATCTCGGCAGACAGGTCGCACAAATGGTGCACGACGCGCTCGACGCGTTCGCGCGCATGGACTCGCAGGCTGCGCTCAAGACGGCCCGCGAGGACAAAATGGTCGACGAGGAGTATGAGGCGATCCAACGCCAGTGCATGACGTTCATGATGGAGGATCCGCGCACCATTCGGCGCGCGCTCGAGATCATGTGGATCGTGCGCGCACTGGAGCGCATCGGCGATCACGCCAAGAATATCTGTGAATACGTGATCTACATGGTTCACGGCAAGGACATTCGCCACACTTCGCTCGAGGATGTGGCCAGGCAGATCGACGCCGCGCACGCCATCGCGCGCGGCGGCTGATGAGCAGGCGCCAGGGGAATTTACTCGGGTTCGCGGCCTGCGCGGCTCTGCTGGGCTATGCCTATTACGCACAGGTGTTCCTGCATCTGGAGCCGTGCCCGCTGTGCATTTTTCAACGCGTCGGCGTATTCGTGCTCGGGTTGCTGTTCTTGATCGCGGCGGCACAGGACCCGGTCGGCTGGGGACGACGCGTGTATGCAGCGCTGCTCGTGTCGGCGGCGCTTGCCACGGTCGCCGTGGCGGCAAGGCACCTGTACATCCAAAGCATGCCGGCGGGTAGCATCCCCGCCTGCGGAGCATCCCTCGATTTCATGCTCAAGGTGTTTTCCTTGAGCGAAGTGCTGGTCAAGGTGCTGACCGGCTCCGGAGAATGCGCCAAGGTCACATGGACGTTTCTCGGTCTGGCGATGCCGGGGTGGGTGCTCATTGCCGGCCTCGGTCTCGGCATCTACGGCCTATGGATCAATCTGAGGCATCAGCCCCCGGTTTTGCGCTTCTAATGCCGAACGCGCCGCCGAAGTCAGACACCTTGCGGTTGACGGAGGAGCTGATTGCGCGTGCCTCGGTCAGCCCCGACGATGCTGGTTGCCAGCAGCTGATGATCAATCGGCTCGAGGCCAGCGGTTTTACCGTCGACCGGATGCGCTTCGGTCCGGTCGATAACTTCTGGGCAAAGCGCGGCCACGGCGCGCCGGTGTTCTGTTTCGCCGGGCACACCGATGTGGTGCCGCCGGGACCGCTCGACGATTGGAATGGCGATCCCTTCGTTCCAGTCATCAAGGATGGGCTCTTGTACGGGCGCGGCGCGGCCGATATGAAAAGCGGCCTGGCCGCCATGCTGACGTCCTGCGAGGAATTCGTGACTCTCTATCCGCGCCATCGCGGCACCATGGCGTTCTTGATCACGAGCGATGAGGAAGGGCCGTCGGTCGACGGTACGCGTCGCGTGGTCGAGGTGCTGCGCGAACGGGGGGAGCGCATCGATTGGTGCCTGGTCGGCGAGCCCTCGAGCGAAACCGCGCTCGGCGACACCTTGAAGATCGGCCGCCGCGGCAGCCTCAGCGGCCGTCTCACGGTTCATGGCATCCAGGGCCATATCGCCTACCCGCAGCTCGCCGACAACCCGGTGCATGCAGCGGCGCCGGCGCTCGCCGAGCTTGCGGCGCGCACGTGGGATGGCGGCAACCAGCATTTTCAGCCGACGACGTTCCAGATATCGAATATTTCGGCCGGGACAGGCGCCCCCAACGTCATTCCCGGTGAGCTCAAGGCGCGCTTCAATTTGCGCTTTTCGACCGAACAAAGCGTCGACGGACTGAAACGCGTCGTCGAGGAGCTGTTGCGGCGCCATCGCGTCAAGTATTCGCTCGAGTGGTTTGTATCCGGAGAGCCATTCCTCACCGCTCCCGGCGAGCTGTCGCAGGCCGCGACCCGCGCCGTGCAGGAGCAACTGCAGATCACCCCAAAACTATCGACCGGCGGCGGCACCTCGGACGGCCGTTTCATTGCTCCGCTGGGCGCGCAAGTCATCGAAATGGGCGTGATCAACCAGACCATTCACAAGGTGAACGAGTGCGTGCGCGTTGCGGACATCGACCGGCTGCAGCGCATCTACTTCAGGACACTGGAGCTGTTGCTGGCGCCTTGAGCGTCGCGGCCGGCGCCGCCGATGAACTCGATCGGCGACACTCTCCATAGCACGCAGACCCGCGTCCCCTCCTCGGGTCTGCTGTCGATTCGCAATTGCGCCCCGATGAGTTCCGCCTGTTCGCGAAGTCCCACGATGCCATAGTGCCCCGGACGCACGGCGCTGGCGTCGAAGCCCACGCCATTGTCTTCGATGCACAATTCCAAGTGCGTTTCGTCGACTGATTTGAGCGAAACCACGATCCGGGTTGCCCGTGCGTGGCGCTCGATGTTGCGCAACGCCTCGTTCGCCATGTTGAAGATGGTCTCGGCGCGTTCGTCGCCGAAGCGGGCGGCCGCAGGTTGCGCCGTGAATTCGCCGCCAAGACCGGTATGGTCGATGAAACGCTCGAACGCCTTCGCCAGCGCGGGACCGAGGCCCATGTCGCGAACCGCCGTGACGCGCATTTGCGTGATGGCGCCACGCGCTTCCTTGAGTCCATCATGCGCGAGTTCCTCGGCGTGCGCGAGTTCGGCCGGCAGAGCAGCGGGATCGTGAGTCAGCAGCCGACGCAGAAATCGGACCTCGCTCAACATGGCCATCATGGAATGTGCCAGTGTGTCGTGCAAATCGCGGGCGATCTTCAAGCGCTCGCGGACGATGGCCGCATACCGCGATTCTTCTGCGAGGCGCTGCACCTCGAGGGTGCGCACGGCGACGCGCCGCTCGAGCTCGCCGCTCAAGGTCTGCAATTCGCTGCGCTCCCGCTGCAGATCATCGTGGATCGTGGCGAAAGCACGGCCCAGCTGCGCCACTTCATCGAGTCCCTGCGGCACCGCGAGCCGGGCGCTTGGGTTTTGCCCGAGGAATGCCACCGATTGCGTCAGCCGTTGCAAACGCCGGGTGAGTTGACGCGTGCCGATGATCCCGAGAAATGCGGTCGCGGCCCCGAGGCAGAGCGATACCCAGAGAATCTTCAGCGCCAAGGCGTCGGCGCGCTGATACACCCGTTCGATGGGTTCGCACAACAGCGCCTGCCAGCCCAACGCCGCTACTTCGCCTGCGGCACTCAACGGCGCGCGTGAGGCCAGTATCCGGCGCCCGTTGGGCAGGCGCTCGAATTGCGGCACAGCCGACGCGGCGCCCGCCCCGATTCCCTGCCAGTGTGAGCCGCGCGAATCGGCAGGCCCAACCAGGACCGTCCCGTCGCGGTCGAGCACGTACGCTTGCGTAGCGACCTGCGGATCGACCTCGTCCGTCAAGCGCACGGGGTGGTTTGGCGCCCGCTGCCAGCTCAAGTGAGCGGCGATGACCCCCACCACGCGGCCGGCCTGATCCCGCACTGGAGCCGCCATGTCGCCGAAAACGCCGGACGCTCGCGGCTGTTCGTCGATCACGCCGAGCCAAGGTCCGTGCAATCCCGCAGCAAACCAGCGGCGCGAGGCGATCTCGGTCCCCGCCGGCAAGGAATTCCGAGTGCTCACGACGACCCCTGCGGTGTCCGCAATCGCGATCCAATCGAGATCGGGGTAGGCCGATACCAGTTCATTGAACACATCCTCGAGATCGTTCGGCGCCAAGGTGCGGGCGGCGCGAATTGCGCCGAGCCGCGCAGCCAGCGCTTGGCCCAAGTCCGAACTCAGTTGTTCGGTTTCCAGCGACAGCCGCCGCACATGCTGCTCCAAGACGTTGGCGCGCGCGATGCTGCCGACCCAGAGTGCCGCGGCAATCGAAAACGTGATCGCCAGTCCGACGATCAGCCACATGGCAGCCGCAGCCAGGCTGCGTCTCGGATCGATATCCCAGGCGAGGCTGCGTGGCTCTTGCGGTTTCGCATTCGACATCGGCACACGTTAACAGGTGACTAAAGTCACTTCCAAGCGCAGGCCGAGTGGCCGCATCATGAAGTCCAAGGACTGCAATTCGAGGCGTGTGTGACGTTAGGGCAGGCGGCAAATCCGGCGGCGATTCGCATCGTCATTGCCGAGGATCAAGCCATCGTGCGCAGGGGCGTTGCGCTGCTGCTTGCGATCGAGCCGGACATGGAAGTGGTGGGCCAGGCGAGTAACGGCGTCGAGGCGGTAGATCTGACGCTACTGCTGCGTCCGGATGTGGTGCTCATGGATTTGCACATGCCGGTCAAGGGTGGCGTGGCGGCGACCCGGGAAATCACGCGCGCGCTGCCCACGACCCAGGTTCTCGTGCTGACGACACTCGACGACGATGAAACCGTGTTCGAGGCCGTGCGTGCCGGCGCTCATGCTTATCTGCTCAAAGATGTGGCGGAAGAGGAATTGTTGGCGACGATCCGCGCCCTGCGGCGCGGCGAATCGCACCTGACGCCGCAGATCGCCCGCAAAGTGATGGACCAATTCCGCCGTCTTGCGCGCGACCAACCGGAGGCGCGCAGCGCGGAACGGCCGCCGGCATTCGACGGCGTTGCCAGCGTCGAGACTCTGAACGACAAGGAGGAGAAAATACTCGAGCTCATCGCCGAGGGCAGGAGCAACCGGCAGATTGGGCAGACGCTGTTTCTCGCCGAGGGTACGGTCAAGAATTACGTCAGTCGAATCATGGAGAAACTCCATGCCAATACGCGTACCGAGCTCGCAATCCTCACCCACAAGCAGCGGCGACCGGACTAGGCGAAAAAGTGCCAAGAGTCATTTATGTCCGTGGTTGAAGCTGCACTAAAACGCCCCTACACGGTGGCCGCGATGTTGATTCTGATCTCATTGATGGGGATTGGCGCCGCGTTGCGCATGCCGATCGACATCTTCCCCGAGATCGACATCCCGGTGGTCGCGGTGGTGTGGACCTACAACGGTATGAGCGCCAGGGACATGCAAAATCGCATTCTGACGCTGCATCAGCGCCAGCTCGCCTCCCTGGTGGATGATATTGCGCGCATCGAGGCGGTGAGCTACGAGGGCGTCGGCGTCGAGAAGATCTATCTGCACGAGGGCGCCGACGTGACGCGTGCCGTGTCGCAGCTCGCGAGCAGCGCTCTGGTGGTCCTCAAGTACATGCCACCCAACATCACGCCGCCGCTGGTGTTGCGTTACGGCGCCACCGACGTGCCGATCATTCAGTTGAGTCTGTCCAGCAAATCGCTGCCCGACACCGAGCTCAACGACCTGGGGCAGAACATCATCCGGCCCTCGCTCGCGGTGGTGCATGGCGCCGAAGTGCCGTATCCCTACGGCGGCAAGCCGCGCGTGATCATGGCGGATCTCGACCTTGCCGCTCTGCAGGCGCGCGGCCTGTCGGCATCGGATGTGAGCTCGGCACTGCAGCGGCAGAATGTCATCTTGCCGTCGGGCGACGTAAAAATCGGCGACAAGGATTATGCGCTGACCATGAATAATTCGCCGGACCTCATCGACACCATCAACGCCTTTCCCATCAAGCAGGTCGGCGGCCGAACGGTGTTCATGCGCGACGTCGCGCACGTGCACGACGGCTTTCAAGTACAGACCAATTCAGTGTCCGTGAACGGCACGCCCGGTGCGCTGATGACGATACGCAAGACCGGCGGCGTGTCGACGCTCGCCGTCATCTCAGGCGTCCGCGCGGCGCTCAAAGATATCAGGAAAGTGTTGCCGCGCGACGTGTCGATCAAGGCGCTGTTCGATCAATCGGTATTCGTCAAGGCGGCGCTCAACAGCGTGTTGTTGAGCGCCGGCATGGCCGCGATGCTGACGGCCGTGGTCATCATTCTGTTTCTTGGCAACGTGCGGCTGTCGGTAATTATTCTGGCGGCCATCCCGCTGTCGATCGTGAGCGCCGTGCTGTTCATCAATCTCGCGGGCCAGACGCTCAATACCATGACGCTCGGCGGATTCGCGCTGGCGATCGGTATCTTGGTGGACAATGGAACGGTGGTCATCGAGAACATCGAACGCCACGTCGCGATGCATGAGCCCCTGCACCAGGCGATCGTTGCCGGGGCGAGCGAAGTGGCGATTCCCACGTTTCTGTCGACCTTGTGCATCTGCATCGTGTTCGTCCCCGTATTCTTGCTGCAAGGCACGGCAAAGTATCTGTTCTCGCCCCTGTCGCTCGCGGTGATCGGTTCGCTGCTCGCGAGTCTCGCGTTGTCGTTCACCATGGTGCCGGTGTTGTTCAATTTCCTGATGCGCCGAGCGGTGCACGAGTCCGAGGAGAAATCCGCGCAAGCGTGCCGGCAGCGCGCCGCTCACAAGAATCCCCTGGTGAGATTGCAGGCGAAGTTCGAGAGCGGATTCGAGAAATTTCGCGAGAATTACCGCAATACATTGGCGTGGACGCTGTCGGAGGCGCGCCTCACGGTGCTGGCGTTCGGCGCGTTGATCGTGGTGTCGGCGCTGTTGTTTCCGTTGCTGGGACAGGATTTTTTTCCGCAGGTCGATGCCGGGCAAATGCGTCTGCACGTGAGGGCGCCGGCGGGAACCCGGCTGGAGAGGACGCAGCAGTACTTTGCCGAGGTCGAGAGGTACATCCGCAAAATGGTGGGTGACGATCAAATCGACGTGATGCTCGACAATATCGGCCTGCCCTACAGCGGCATCAACATTGCGTTGAGCGATTCGGCCACCGTGGGACCGATGGACGGTGAAATCTTGATTTCGCTGGCCAAGAAACATATGCCCACCGCCAAGATAGTCGCCGAGTTGCGCCGTGAATTGCCGGCGCGATTCGCGCAGCTGCAGTTCTTCTTCCAGCCGGCGGACATCGTCGACCAGGTGCTCAATTTCGGACAGCCGGCGCCGATCGACGTGCGCATTGCCGGACCCGATCAGGACGCGGCATTTGCGCTGGCATCGCAGATCGCCCGTGCGCTGCAACGCGTCGCGGGAGTCGTGGACTCTCACGTATTTCAAGTTCCCGATGCACCCTCGCTGACGGTGGACATGGACCGCGCACTGGCGAGCGAGACCGGTGTCACGCAACAGGAGGCGGCGAACAATGTGCTGGTCGCGACCAATTCGAGCGCGCAAACGGCGCCGAATTTCTGGGTGGACCCGCGCAACAGCGTGAGCTATCCGTTGGTAGTCCAGGTCCCGACCTACCGCATTTCCTCCTCGCAGGACCTCAAAACCATGCCGGTGACCTCCGCTGAGGGCGCGACCTCCGGCCAGCTGTTGTCGAACGTGGCCGCGTTCGGCCGCGAGGCGGTGCCGATGGTGACTTCGCAATTGAATATTCGCCCGGTGTTCGATGTACACGCCGACGTGCAGGGGCGCGATCTGAGCTCGGCTGCGCGAGACATCGACAAAGTTCTGCAGGCGCATCGGCCGAATGCGTCGACGGCGCTGACTGTGACCTTGAGCGGACAGGTTGCGACCATGCGCGAAAGCTACAGCGGATTATTTACCGGTATCGCGCTCGCCATCGTTCTGGTTTATCTGTTCTTGGTGATGAATTTCCAGAGTTGGATCGATCCGCTGATCGTGCTGATGGCAGTTCCATTTGCGTTGAGCGGCGTGCTGTGGATGCTGTTTCTGTCGCAAACGCCGCTGAGCGTTCCGGCGCTCATGGGCACGCTCATGTGCATCGGCTTGACGACCGCAAACAGCATTCTGGTGGTGAGTTTCGCCAATCAACGCGTGGCCGCGGGCGACACGCCGTTGCGTGCGGCGACGAGCGCGGGCTACACGCGCTTGCGGCCGGTGCTGATGACCGCCGGCGCGATGATTCTCGGGATGGTGCCGATGGCGTTGGGGATAGGCGAGGGCGGCGAACAGAACGCACCTCTGGGCAGAGCCGTGATCGGCGGGCTGCTGTTCGCGACCATGGCCACGTTGATCTTCGTCCCCACGATGTACCGCCTGATGCGGCGCCAAGCGGCGGCCGTCAACAACTTGGCCGCAAAGGGTGCCGCGAATGCCATCTGATGACCCGCCCCACCCGGAACCTGCTCGCGCAACGAACGGGGATCCGTCGCGCAGCGAGTTTCCCGACGAGGTGTCGCGTTCGGAACAGCCCGACGCGTCGGTGAGTTTCGCCTCGGGAACCGGCGAGCGCACCAGGCGGGCCGTAGGCATCGCGGCCGCGCTGTTGCTGGTGGGTTTCCTGGCCGCGATCGTGCTGCGTCTTTTTCACGCACACTCGGTGGCAAGCGCGGGCGAGGCAGAGTACGCGGCACCCCCGCCGGTCGATGTGGTCAGCGCACGGGCGCCGAGCCTCGGGCAGGACTTGGTCCTGCCGGGCGAGACTGCAGCTTGGTACGAGACCACGATCTACGCGCGGGTCAATGGTTACGTGGAAAAGTGGCTGGTGGATATCGGCGATCACGTCAAACAGGGCCAGATTCTCGCGACGATCGAAACTCCGGAGCTCGATGCCGAGCTGGCCGCGGCTCGAGCGCAGCTCAAAGCCTCCGAGGCGCAGCTGGCGGCTCGAAAAGCGGAGACGGAATTCAGCAAAACGACCAATGAACGCTGGCGCGATTCGCCCAAGGGAGTCGTATCGGAACAAGAAAAGGAATCCAAGAAAGCCGACTACCAGAGTGCAGAGGCGCGTCAGAGTGCCGCCGTGGCGCAGGTGGCGCTCGACGAGTCCAAAGTCGATCAATACATCGCGTTGACCGAATTCAAACAGGTGAAGGCCCCCTTCGACGGAACCATCACCGAACGCAAGATTGACGTCGGCAACCTGGTGACCGCAGGCAGCGGCTCGACGACCACGTCCATGTACCGCATGGCGCAGACCGATCCGCTGCGAATTTTCGTTGAGGTTCCGCAGAGCGCCGCCGGCGAACTGATGCACGCGGGCGTGCCGGCCGAGATCCGCGCGAGCGGCGCCGTCGGCGGTGTCTTCGACGGGAAAATAGCCAGGTCCGCCGAATCCGTCAACGCGCAGGCACGCACGATGCGCGTCGAAGTGGATATGCCGAACGGCACGCATGCGCTGGTACCAGGAATGTACGTCAACGTGGCATTCAGGCTGCCGCCTCGAGGCTTGGTGGAAGTTCCGGCCGCCGCGCTGATTTTTCGCGCCGGCGGCACGCAAGTGGCGCGGGTGGATGCGAGCGGCAAAATTGAATTTGCGGATGCCACGATCGCGCGCGACAACGGCAGCATGGTGGAATTGGCGTCCGGTGCGAAGCCCGGCGACCGCCTGGTATTGAATATCAGCAGCCAGATCGGTGCGGGTCAAAAAGTCGCGGTCAATACCCAGTGAAGACCCTGCGCGTCATTGCACTCGGGTTGGCGGCATCATTGGGCGCCTGCGCGGTCGGGCCCAGTTATCGCACGCCTAAATCCGATGCCCCGCCGCAGTTCGCTGTCCCCGTCGTGAGCAAGGCCGGCGCGGCCGCGCCGGATCTTGCGGCCTGGTGGCGGGCGTTGCATGACCCGGAACTCGACTCGCTCGTCGAACGTGCGGTCAAGTCGAACCTGGACCTGGCGATTGCACTCGATCGATTGCAACAAGCGCGCACCTACGAGGCGGTCGTCGTCGGCCACGCCTTGCCGGAGGTGGACGCCAGCGGCGCGGCCGCGCGCGGCACGGGAAGCGACCTTACCCGCGGCCGCGCACAACAGGCGCTCGTTTCGGCCGATAACACCAGCGATCTGCAGCACGTGAATACGATTGCAGGTTTTGATGCGGTGTGGGAACTCGATATATTTGGAAAATTCCGCAGAGAGTTCCAGGCTGCACGCGCCGACACGCAGGCAGCTCGGGCGGCGCGCTACGACGTGCTGACCGCGGTGATTGCGGACGTGGTGCGCGCCTATATCGACCTGCGCGGCTCCCAGGTTCGGG
>CAYRAC010000100.1:0-9949 GCA_964422045.1 uncultured Steroidobacteraceae bacterium | reverse complement strand
TAATCCCACATCGGTTCGGGCCCCGGCGGAAACACTACCATGGTCGCATTGGCTTCGAACAGCTTGAGCTCGCCGCCCGGTGCGAGCGCGAAATCGATTCCCGCGTAGTCGAGCTCGAGCGCACTCGAGAGGGCTGCGAGCGCCGCCATCGCGCGCTGCCCAAGCACGCCCGGCATGTCCTCGAGAAAACGCCGCTCTTCGTCGCGGAATGCGGCGTTGGCGGCCATGTCGGCGCTGAAGTAATGGACTTTCCAATGGGCGGAGATGGCCAAATGCAAGGGGTAGGCAACGCCGTCGACGAACATCACGCGGTACTTGCGGGCCATGCCGTCGGCGCCGCGGGCATCGAGATATGGAATTAGGAACAGTGCCTGCGCACCCAACGATGCGATCGCCGGCCGCAGGGCGTCGCGGTTCTCGACCATGAGAAAATGCCGCCCGGTATGAAAGCCCGGCCGCCGCAGCAACAGGGGAAACTCAAGATCGTTCGCGGCGAGCAGTGCCGCCGGCGATACGGCGCGAATTTGCGGCGCGATCACCCCTTCGATCGCCGCCGCCCGGCGAGCCATTTCGATGCGTCCCGTGCGCTGTACTGAAGCGGGGGGATTGATCACCGGCGCGGTGCTGCGCGCAACGATTTCCGCGGCACGGCTCAGGGCAACATCGCAAAGATCCGCATCGCCGATCGCGTTCATGAGCACCGCGTGCGGTGGCAATGCACAACCCGAGGCGTGGAATTCGGCATAGATCGCGGTCACGGCAAATTGCCGATCGTCTATCCATAGCCGGGTGGGAATATTGCCACCGCGGGCCGACACCAGCAGCAGCAACGGCACGCCGACACCGATGCCGCGGTAGGGTTTGCTGACCACCGCATGTCCGGAGAATCCCTGTCGTCGATGGGCTTCCGCGCCGTCCAGGCCGAGCTCGTCGAGTACCGAGGCGAGCCCCTGGTGGGCTTCGTGGAATTGCGGGTCGATCGCGATCGCAGCCTCATAGTGGAGCTTCGCTCCAGCCAGGTCATGCTCATCGAGCAACAGATTCGCAAGATTGACCCGTGCAATTTTATTGCCGGGATGGTGCCCGACCGCTTGACGGTACGCGGTGCGCGCGGCGGAACGAAATCCACCGGAATAGGCCAGCGTCGCCAACTCGTTGAGGGCCAAGAAATGCGCGGGGTCGGCACGCAGGATATCGAGGTAGACGCGTTTCGCGGCCTCGTCGTCCGCCGTGGCAAGCAGCGCGCGCGCGCGTTCGAGCGCCGCCTCGATATCGAATTGAGCTGGGGGGTCCATGTGTCAGTACTACATCGATTGGGTGCTGTTGCGAATCGTGTGACGCATGTCGCCCTTTGGCGACGCAATTTTTTTTACGATCTCCGGGTACGTGGAAACCCCAGTGTAAACTAGCGGTCTATGACGTTGCGCAACCCCAAGGAGGCAAAACTCTGAAGAAGCCCATCTCATCGCCGCCGAGGGCATCGCTCAGCTTCGGATTGAGCCGAATTTCCGACGCTGCGGAGCGGCGCAGCGACGAGGAAGAGTCATCGGCGCCGCGCAAGGCAAAAATCCTGGTGGTCGATCAGGACCCCGAATTGCGGCGCCTCACCGTCGCTCGTCTCGAATCCGCGGACTATGTCGTGGAAGGGGTGGGCGAGGCGCAAGCGGCACTCGATGGCTGCGTCGTGGCGCGGCCCAATCTGGTCGTGATGGACTTGCGATTGCAGGGCTGGGACGGCCTCGCGTTTCTCAAGGAGCTCAAGAGCCGATGGCCGCAACTCCCGGTGATCATTCTGACGGCTCACGGCACGATCCCCGAGGCGGTCCAAGCCACCCAAATAGGCGCATTCGGGTTCCTGGTCAAACCGGTCTCCAAGGATGAATTGTTGGGGCAGGTGCAACGCGCGACGGGGGGGGCGACCCTGACTCTTTCCGAGGCCGATTTGCGCGCGACCATTGTGTCGCGCAGTCAACTCATGTCGGACCGGCTGTCGATTGCCAATCAGGCGGCGGGCTGTGATGCGCCGGTTTTGTTGACCGGTGAAGACGGCACCGGCAAGGAGCTTCTGGCGCGCGCCATCCACGCCGCCGGTGCACGTCGTGATAAGCCCTTCGTCGTGGTCTCCTGCCGCGATCCCGCACCGCGGCTGGAGGCCGAGCTGTTCGGCGACAACTGCGACGGCGCTCTGAACCGTGCGCGCGGCGGCACGTTGCTGCTCGAGGAAATTGACGATCTGCCGATCGATTTGCAAGCACCGCTTGCCAAGGCGCTGGCGACGGACGACGTTCTGCCGGGCCGAATATTGGGTGCGGTACGCGCCGAGTGGCGGCTCATCTGCACCACGTCGCGCGACCTCAAATCGCTCACCGACAGCGGCGCCTTTCTCAAAGATTTATACTATCAAATCAATATTCTGCCGATCGAGATACCGCCCTTGGGCCGCCGCCGCGAGGACATCCCCTTGCTGGTGTCGCATTTCCTGGAGCAAGCCACGGAACCCGGCGGGCAGAAGAAAATATATTCGCCCAAGGCCATCGAATTGCTCGCGACCACCGACTGGCCGGGAAACGTTCGCCAGCTCTTCGATCTGGTGAAACGCAACGTCGCTCTGTCGCACGGCGCGGTCATGAGCAAGGAGTTTGTGCAGGAGTCCCTCGATGGACGCTCGCCCAGCATCCCCACTTACGATGAGGCACGCGAAAAATTTGCGCGCGACTATCTCTCCGAAAATCTGCAACGTACCGCGGGCAATGTGACCCAGGCCGCCCGGCTCGCCAAGCGCAGCCGGACCGATTTCTACAAGCTGCTGGCACGCTATCGATTGCATCCCGACGATTTCAAGAATTTGGAGTCGGGAAACCCGCTCGACCCGGAACCGGACCGGGGCAAGGACAGCGAGGATTAGCCCAACTTAACGCGACCCTCGCATAGTTCTCGACAGCGGTGCGCAAAACAGCTTACCGTCGCCTAGTCCATAGAGGGGGCGGGCGGATGACCTTGGGGCGGGAGGTGATCCTCGAGACACGATGTCTGGTCAAGGCGTTCAAGGGATTCGTCGCCGTCGACGGCGTGTCGCTGCAGGTACGGCGCGGCGAGATTCACGCGTTGATCGGCCCGAACGGCGCCGGCAAGACGACCTACTTCAATTTGCTCACCAAGTTTCTGCAGCCGACCGCCGGCGAAATCGTATACAACGGCGCGAACATTACGCGCGAGAAGCCCGCCGATGTCGCCCGGCGCGGCATTGCGCGTTCCTTCCAAATCTGCGCGGTCTTCCCGCAGCTCACGGTCCTCGAGAACGTGCGAGTGGCGCTGCAGAGATTTCTCGGCACCTCATTTTATTTCTGGCGTTCGCAAAGCAGCTTACGCAGCCTCGACAGCCGCGCCGTCGAGCTGTTGGCTGAAGTGCGGCTCGAGACATGGGCGCAAACCCTGGCGACCGATCTGTCCTATGGCCGCAAGCGCGCGCTGGAACTCGCGACCACGCTTGCGCTCGAACCGCAACTGATGCTGCTCGATGAGCCGACGCAGGGGATGGGCCATGAGGATGTGTCGCACGTGACGCAGTTGATCAAGCAGGTGTCGGCGAATCGCACCGTGCTCATGGTCGAACACAATATGAGCGTCGTGTCATCCATCGCCGATACCATTTCGGTGCTGCAACGGGGTCGAGTGATCGCCTCGGGCGCTTATGAGGATGTTGCGAAGAATCCGCAGGTCGTGGAAGCCTATATGGGAACTTCGGCGGGCGCGCTCGGGGGGCCCGGGTGATGGCCGACGAGGCGCTAAAAGTCGCCAATCTCGAGGCGTGGTACGGCGAGTCGCATATTTTGCACGGCGTTGAACTCAGCGTGCGGGAGGGCGAAGTGGTGACGCTGCTCGGCCGAAATGGCTCGGGACGTACGACGACGCTGCGCGCGATCATGGGCCTGGTCGAGGCGCGCAGCGGCTCGGTGCGGATCGACGGCGTCGAGACGGTGCGCTTGGCGCCGCACCGCATTGCCCGCATTGGCGTCGGCTACTGCCCCGAAGAGCGTGGTATCTTCGCCGCCCTCTCGACCGAGGAAAATCTGCTGCTGCCGCCGCGCTTGAAGGGTACCGAGGCGCTGCAGCTCGAGGAGATTTACGGTATTTTCCCGCAGTTGCTCGAGCGCGCCAAGAGTCCCGGTACGCGCTTGTCGGGCGGTGAACAGCAGATGCTGGCGGTCGCGCGAATTCTGCGCACCGGTGCACGCTTGCTGTTGCTCGATGAGATCTCGGAAGGGCTGGCGCCGGTGATCGTCCAGAAACTCGGGGATGTGATTCGCACGCTGCGCGGCAAGGGCTTTACGGTGGTTCTGGTGGAGCAGAATTTTCGTTTCGCGGCACCGCTCGCCGATCGATTCTACGTGATGGAGCATGGCCGCATCGTCAAGGAATTTGCACAGGCCGAGCTGCGGGCGAATATGGGGTTGCTGCAAGAATTCTTGGGTGTCTGAAGCAAACTAACGGGGATCGACGCATGAAAAAAATCATGACTGGCGCACTCGGTGCACTGCTGGGCCTGTACGCGGCGGCGCCGGCCGCCGCCGCCGGCGAACAGGTGGTCATCGGCGACATCGATGATCTGTCGGGCGTGTACGCGGACGCGAGCGGACCGGGAGGCATCGAAGCGGCCAACATGGCGATCGCAGACTTCGGAGGCACGGTGCTCGGCAAGAAGATCGTGCTGTTGAGCGTCGATCACCAGAACAAGCCCGACATCGGTGCCTCGAAGTTTCGCGAGTGGGCCGACCAGAACGGCCTGAACATGCTCCTCGGCGGTTCCAATACCGGTGTCAGCATCGCCATGGCCAAGGTCGCTGCCGCCAAGAAAGTGCCTTTCATGGCAATCGGCGCGGGGGGCGCCTCGCTGACCGGGGCGGACTGCACGCCATACACGGTGCATTACGTCTACGACACCACGGCGCTCGGCAACGGCACGGCGAGCGCAATCGTCAAACAAGGCGGCAAGACCTGGTTCTTCGTGACCGCCGACTACGCCTTTGGTACGCAGCTGCAGGAGGCGGCCGCGCGCGTGGTGACCGCCAATGGCGGCAAGATATTGGGCGCGGTGCGCGCGCCGCTCGGAACCACCGACTACTCGTCCTTCCTCCTGCAAGCGCAGGCTTCGGGCGCGCAAGTTCTCGGCCTTGCCAACGCCGGCACGGATTTCTCGAACTCGCTCAAAGCGGCCAATGAGTTCGGCATTACCAAAACCATGCGGCCCGCGGCGCTGCTGGCCTTCATCTCCGACATCAATAGCCTGACCCTGCAGACGGCACAGGGGCTTTACCTCACCACCGGGTGGTATTGGGATCTGAACGACGAAACGCGAGCGTTCGCTAAACGCTTCTTCGCCAAGATGAAGAAGGAGCCAACCATGGATCATGCCGGGTACTATTCGGCCACCATGCAGTACCTGAATGCGGTCAAGGCGGTCGGATCCACCGATGCAGACCTCGTCATGGCGCAACTGAAGAGAACCAAGATCAACGATATGTTCGCCAAGAATGGCTACGTGCGCGCCGACGGGTTGATGGTGCACACCATGTACGTGATGCAGGTGAAAACCCCGGCCGAGTCGAAGTACCCGTGGGATTACTACAAGATAATCAAAGTACTCCCGGGCGAGGAGGCTGACGGCGCACAGCCCGATCCGGCGTGTTCACTCGCCAAGAAGTAGCGTTGGGTGACGACCGTCTTCGGCGTGCCGCTGCCCGCGATTCTTGGCCAACTGATGCTGGGATTGGTGAACGGCTCGTTCTACGCCCTGCTGAGTCTGGGTCTCGCGGTCATCTTCGGGCTGCTGGGCGTCGTGAACTTCGCGCACGGGGCGTTCTACATGCTGGGCGCGTTTGCGGCGTACATCGGTCTGCAATTTCTGGGCGTGAACTACTGGTGGGCGCTCATCCTGGCGCCGCTGGCGGTCGGAGGAGTCGGGATACTCATCGAGCGCTTGTTCCTGCGGCATTTGTACCAGCTCGATCCCTTGTACGGGCTGCTGCTGACGTTCGGCATCGCACTGATCGCCGAAGGGGCGATGCGCGGCCTGTTCGGCGCTTCCGGTAATTCGTATCCGGTGCCGCCGTTGCTGCAGGGCGGCTTCAACCTCGGCTTCATGGTGCTGCCGGTCTACCGCGCTTGGGTCATCTTGGCGTCCGCGGTGGTGTGCGGCGTGACCTGGTTCGTGATCGAAAAGACGCGGCTCGGGTCACGATTGCGGGCGGCCACCGAAAACGCCCGGCTGGTCCAGGCATTCGGCATCAACGTGCCGTTGCTGGTGATGAGTACCTACGGTGCCGGTGTCGCGCTCGCGGCGCTCGCCGGAGTGCTCGCGGCGCCGGTGATTCAAGTGAGTCCATTGATGGGCTCCTCGCTCGTGATCGTGGTGTTCGCGGTCGTGGTGATCGGCGGCATGGGATCGATCATGGGTGCCATCGTCAGCGGCCTGGTGCTCGGGCTCATCGAGGGCCTCACCAAAGTCGTCTATCCCGAGGCCTCGAACATCGTGGTGTTCGTCATCATGGCGGTGGTGCTGATCTGGCGCCCCACCGGCCTCTTCGGCAGGGACTGACGCCATGCGCATGCGGGTGACGTACGTGGTTCTCGTGGTGCTTGCGCTGGCGGCGCCGTTCTTGGGCCTGTATCCCGTGTTCCTGATGAAGCTGCTGTGCTTCGCCATGTTTGCGTGCGCCTTCAATCTGCTGCTCGGCTTCACCAAAATGCTGTCCTTCGGCCACGCCGCGTATTTCGGGTCGTCGGCTTACGTCACCGGCTGGCTGATGACGGTTCACGGCTGGGGAGCGATCGAAGCGCTGCTCGCGGGCGTGGCGGTGGCGTTGCTGCTCGGTCTCGTGATCGGCGCAATCGCGGTGCGCCGCCAGGGCATTTATTTTGCGATGATCACGCTCGCGCTGTCCCAACTCGTGTTCTTCGTCTGTCTGCAGGCGCAGTTCACGGGCGGTGAGAACGGCCTGCAGGGCATTCCGCGCGGCAGCGTATGGGGGCTCGACCTCGCCGGCGATCGGGCGATGTACTACTTCGTGCTCGCGGCTTTCGCGGCCACGTACGTTCTCATATTGCGAATCGTGCACTCGCCCTTCGGCCAGGTTTTGAAGGCGATCCGCGCAAACGAGCCACGCGCCATCTCGCTCGGCTACGAGGTGGACCGCTACAAACTGACGGCCTTCGTTCTGTCGGCCGGCATCGCCGGTTTGGCGGGCTCGTTGAAGGCCTTGGCGCTCGGATTCGTGACGCTCTCGGATGTGAGCCAAGGCACGTCGGGGGAAGTCATTCTGATGACCCTGCTCGGCGGCAGCGGCACCTTCTTTGGGCCGGTGGTCGGCGCAATCGTCGTCGTCACGCTGCAGGAATATCTCTCCGATCTCGTCGGCGCTTGGGTTACTGTGATGATCGGCGCTATTTTCGTCGTGTGCGTGATGACCTTCCGCCTCGGCGTGGTCGGTGAAATTCAACGGCGATTGAGCCGCAGCGGGGCGACAATTGGACGGCAATAACCCGACAAGAAGACGGCTGGTGCAGGCGATGGCGTGGCTGCCGTGGGCGCCGGCCCATGCGCTCACGCGCACGCGACGCCGGGTGCGGCCAAACGATCGGGCCTGGCCAACTGCGATGCAGTGGCAGGCACTCAACCAAGCGGTCGGCGGCCGACTCGTGCCGGTGCATTCGCCTCTGAACGAATGTTCGGGCACGCCGATGAGCGCGGCTTGCGCCCAGGTGCTCGCTGAACTGCGCAATCCGTACTACATCGGGGATCAACCCGGGCTTACGCAAACGCTCGGATGGGTGGACGCGTGGACCTTCGCACCGAGCGCCTATGCGGTGGCCGCAAAGACGCCGAACGATGTGGTCGCGGCGATCAATTTTGCCCGACAGAAGAACCTACGAGTGGTCATCAAAGGAGGCGGCCACAGCTATCAAGGCACCTCGAATGCACCCGACTCGCTGCTGATCTGGACCCGGGCGATGAATGGCATCGCCGTTCATGAGTCCTTCGTCCCGAGCGGCTGCGGCGCCACCGGGGTCCCGGCCGTGTCGGTCGGGGCGGGAGCCATTTGGATGCAGGTCTATGACGCCGTGACCACCCAACACGGGCGCTATGTGCAAGGCGGCGGCTGCACCACGGTCGGGGTGGCCGGTTTGATTCAGAGCGGCGGCTTTGGCAGCTTCTCGAAGCGCTATGGCAGTGCCGCGGCCAGCCTGCTGGAGGCTGAGATCGTCACCGCGGATGGCGCGATCAGGATTGCCAACGCGTGCGTGAATCCCGAATTGTTCTGGGGCCTCAAGGGCGGCGGCGGCGGCAGCCTCGGGGTAGTGACCCGGGTAACGCTCGAGACGCATGAGCTGCCGGCGTTGTTCGGTGTCGTGAGTGCCAGCATCCGCGCAAATTCCGATGCGGCGTATCGCAAATTGATCGGCGATGTGCTCGCCTTCTACAAGGCGCATCTATTCAATCCCCATTGGGGAGAACAGATCATTTTCAAAGCAAACCGCGTACTCAGCATTCACATGGTTTGTCAGGGTTTGGAACACGGGGCGGCGGCGGCGGTGTGGAACGGTTTTTTCGAGGCGATCGGCAGGGCGCCCGATGAATTCACATTCATCGAAAAACCGAGCATCGTGGATTTCCCGGCGCGAAACATGTGGGACCCCGAGTTTCTCAATAAAGTCCCGGGGGCCACCCAGCACGACGATCGTCCTGATGCGAACCCGGGGAATCTATTTTGGGCCGGCGATGGGGCTCAATGCGGCCAGGTGCTGCATGGCTACGACTCGGTGTGGTTGCCGTCGGCGCTGCTCGATGAGGCGCGCTTGCAGAATTTCGCCGATGCGCTGTGCGCGGCGGCCAACCACTGGCAGGTGTCGCTGCACGTCAACAAGGGGCTTGCCGGCGCGCCGCAAAGCGCGCTCGCTGCGGCCCGAAATACGGCCATGAACCCGGCAGTGCTGGGTGCATTCGCGCTCGCCATCTTGGGAGCCGAAGAGCCGCCCGCGTATCCCGGCATCGCGGGCCATGAGCCCGATACCGCGGCGGCGCGCCGCGATGCCGCCGGAATTCAACGGGCGATGGCCGAACTGCGCAAGGTGGCGCCGGAGGTTGCGGCGTATGTCTCGGAGAGTAACTTCTTCGAGGCTGAGTGGCAGCGCGCATTTTGGGGCAGCAACTACCCGCGGCTTCGCGCCGTCAAATCCAGGTACGACCCACAGGGACTCTTGTTCGTGCACCACGGTGTCGGTAGCGAGGCGTGGAGCGCCGACGGATTCACCCCTCTCGGATGAGCAAGTAGAATAATCATGAGAGCAGCGATAGGGGCATTCATAGCCGCTGCGGCAGTCGCACTCGCGTGCCCGGCCGCGAGCGACGATGTTCAGCCGTTGTCGATCGACCTCAAAGCAACGTCGTGGACCGGCGATCTCGATGCCCTGGCGCTGCATCGCGCCATCCGCGTGCTGGTGCCTTACAGCAAAACGCTGTATTTCGTGGACCTCGGCGGCGTTCAGCGCGGCATCAGCTACGATTTTATGCACGCCTTCGAAGATGCGCTCAATAAGAAGCTCGGGCGCGCCGAGCTTCGCATCCACGTCGTCTTCATCCCCGTCTCGCGCGATCTTCTCATTCCCATGCTCATGGCAGGGCAGGGCGATGTCGCGGCAGCGAATCTGACCGTCACGCCCGAGCGTTCCCGGCTGGTGGATTTCGTGACGCCGGCGGCCAGCGGCGTGAAGGAAATCATCGTCAGCGGCGCGAACGCGCCGCCGCTGCATTCGCTCGATGATCTCGCCGGCCAGCCGGTTTACGTGCGCAAGAGCTCGAGCTACTACCAGAGCCTGAGCGCGTTGAACGCGAGTTTTCGGGCCCGCAAATTGGCGCCGACGGCCGGCTCATGGAATGGGCTGAGCCGTTCAA
>CAYRAC010000099.1:0-10007 GCA_964422045.1 uncultured Steroidobacteraceae bacterium | reverse complement strand
CGACCACCACCGACACGCCCCAGCCGCGATGGCAGCACTCGAGCGCCTGGCGCATCAGATCGACGTTGCCGACGCACTCGAAACTATAGTCGGCGCCGCCGTCGGTTAGCGCCACCAAGTGAGCGACCAGGTCGCCCTGGACTTCTTTCGGGTTGACGAAATGCGTCAGTCCGAATTTCTCGGCGAGTGCCTTGCGGCCCGGATTCAAATCCACGCCGATGATCTTATTCGCACCCACCATGCGCGCGCCTTGCACGACATTCAGACCGATTCCGCCGAGGCCAAACACCACCACATTCGCGCCGGCCTCCACCTTGGCCGTATTGATGACCGCGCCGATCCCGGTGGTCACGCCGCAACCGATGTAGCACACCTTGTCGAACGGCGCGTCCTCGCGAATCTTTGCCAGAGCGATCTCGGGCAGCACCGTAAAATTCGAGAACGTCGAACACCCCATGTAGTGATGCACCATGTCCTTGCCGATGGCAAAGCGGCTGGTGCCGTCCGGCATCAAGCCCTTGCCCTGCGTGGCGCGGATCGCAGTGCAGAGATTGGTCTTGCGCGAGGTGCACGATTTGCACTGCCGGCACTCCGGAGTGTACAGCGGAATGACGTGATCGCCCTTGCGCAGCGTCGTCACGCCCGGACCGACGTCGACCACGATGCCCGCCCCCTCGTGTCCCAAAATCGCGGGGAATAACCCCTCCGGATCCGCTCCCGAACGTGTAAATTCGTCCGTGTGACATACTCCACTGGCCTTGATTTCCACCAGCACCTCGCCCGCTTTGGGCCCTTCCAAATCGACGCTGAGGATTTCCAGGGGTTTGCGGGCGGCGGTGGCAACTGCGGCTTTGGTCTTCATTACGCGATATCCTTGCAGGCTAGAGGACGTTACCCTAAATCAACCCGCGCCGACTTGGAAGTGCAATGAATATTGAATTTTCCGCCAATGAGGCCCGCGTGATCGGCTGCCTGATCGAAAAGGAAATCACCACTCCGGACCAGTATCCGCTGTCGCTCAATGCGCTCACCAATGCCTGCAATCAGAAAACCAACCGCGAGCCGGTGCTGGAGTTGAGCGAGGCCACCGTACAGCAGGCGGTGGATTCTTTGATGAGAAAATACATGGTGAGCGACAAGTCCGCCGGTTACGGCGGCCGGGTCACCAAGTACAAACACCGTTTTTGCAATACGGAATTCGGCTCGCTCAAGTTCTCCAAACAGGAACTCGGCATCCTCTGCGTACTGCTGCTGCGCGGTCCGCAAACTCCGGGCGAGCTGCGCGCACGCACCAACCGGCTGTGCGAGTTCACCGACGCGGACCAAGTCGAAGCCACCTTGCGCAACCTCATGACGCGCGAAGATGGTCCCTTTGTGGCGCGATTGCCGCGGGCTGCCGGTGCGCGCGAGTCGCGCTACGCGCACCTATTCTCGGGAAACATCGAGTCGGTGGAGGAAACCGCGCCCCTCGAGGAGCCCAGCGTCGCCGGCGCCCCCACCTTGAGTCAACGCGTCGCCGACCTCGAAGAATCGGTGCGGCGGCTGCGTCTGGAGTTGGACGCGCTGAGCGCAGCCAAGCAGGGCGCGACTACTGGGGGTTAGCCGCCGTTTGCTTGGCAATCGTCTCGCGCTCGTCGAGCCACTTGCCGAAGGCCTCGATGTCCTTGGGGCGCATGCCATTCGCCGCGAGACGGTGACTCTCCAGCCACTTCTGCATCGTGACCAGCAACTGATCCGCGAGCGGGCGCGAGTGGTTGAACAGGCTCATGTATGCCGCCTGAGCGTCGTCCAATCGGTCCACGGCCATATGCGCCTCGGCGCGATGTTCGACCGCCTCGAGCAGATTCGGATCGAGCGCGAGCGTGTGATTGTAGTCGTCGATTGCCTCGCCGTACGCGCCGAGCTGCAAATGAATGTATCCCACGTTGTTCCAGGCTTCGACCATATCGCCCTTGTTGCTCAATGCCTCGGTGAATTGATCGAGCGCCCTACCGTAAGCGTCACTGACCTTGTCCAACGCATCGGCTTTCTTGTCGGGATTGGTCGCCTTGGCGGCGATATCCGTATACTCGCGCGCCCGATTCAGAGATTTGACGCCGGCTTGAAAGGCCTTCTTCGCTGCTTTGTCGGGCTTTTCGGGGGCCGGCGTATTGGGTATCTCATCGCCCG
The DNA here is from genome assembly GCA_964422045.1 of uncultured Steroidobacteraceae bacterium. Classification (GTDB taxonomy): domain Bacteria; phylum Pseudomonadota; class Gammaproteobacteria; order Steroidobacterales; family Steroidobacteraceae; genus Bog-1198. The sequence continues at coordinate 7,838 of CAYRAC010000099.1, read as the reverse complement.
GAGCGGACTGCATTCCTCCCCGGCCGCCCGGCATCCCGCCCCCCTGTATCCCACCGCCCGGATATCCCTGCCCGCAGGCGAGCTGCGGGCCGGCGGCACACCATGCCAACAGCAGCGTGCAACTGATGACCATCCGACGCATTGTGCTCCCCGTCTGCGGCTTCGCCCGTTTGTGCAACACTCGATCCATGCATGGCAATGGTAAGTTTTTAGCGCTGCGTGCGCTGGCCTTTTTGTCGATGCACGGTCCGAGGGCCTCCCGGTCGCCCGCTCGACCGCGCTGCATCGCACCTGGCGTGCCGACCGCGCTGCGCGAGACCTGCGCCGCGGCCGCTCATTCGCCATGACGCGAAGCCGCCTCGATGCCGATCCGCAGTGTGTTGGTCGCGATACGTACTTCGATGAGGAACGCCGTCAAGGCTCCCGCCAGCGTCAACATCGACAGGATGAACATGCTCGCGATGAACACCGATAAGTCCCAACGCAGAAAGGCGTTGACGAATAGCATGACCACGACCAATGCAATGAACAGGGCGGACAGGGTGATCAGGGTGATCGCCGAGTTGATATAGCGGGCGCGGCGCGCCAGCACGCGCAGCGTTTCGTGCAGGTCGCGCGCCTCGTGCGTACGCTCGGACTCGCGCACTTCATCTTCGATCGCCCGCGCACGGTCGACGATGCGCGCCAGACGGTTGGTCAAGACGTTGAGCGTGATGCCGATGGCCGAGATCAGGAAAATGGGGGTCAGCGCAATTTGGATGAGATGCGCGATGTCGACGGCATTCATTCGCGGGCACCCACCTGAACCTGAATGCGCAACGTGCCGGCGTCGCGAAATTGCAAATTGAGCGGAAACTGCATGCCCGCCGCCAACGGCGTGCTCAAGCCGAGCAACATGACGTGCACGCCGCCCGGCTCGATTTTGGTAACACCCGGCGGACACTCGATCCAGGCGACGGCGCGCATCTGAATCGTCCCCTGCACCGTACGGCTTTCGTGTATTTCCACCTGGCGGGCGATCGGAGTGGAGATCGCCAGCAAGCGGTCGGTGTCGCGCCCGCTGTTGGTAATCGAAAAATAGGCGGCGCCGACCGTGGCGACCGACGGGGTTGGCGGCGACCATGCCCCGCCAACCGTCAACGCCCCCGCACGAAATTCCGCTGCCGGCGCGGGTGCCAGGAAAAGCCACAGAGCCAGCAACGCCGCACCGCACACTCGCTGGTTCTTGTGACGCACGGCGTTAAGTATACCCATCTCGCCTTCGCGGCTGCATCCAGATCGCTCGGCGCCACGTACAGCTCCTATAAGCGTGGAATTCGGACCGCGCGCACCGGACTTAAGGAGGATTTTCATGTCTAAGTACCCCTGGACCGTGGCCGCCGCGCTGTCGCTACCGATGCTCGCATTCGCTTCCAGCCATCGCGAGGCGCCGAACATCTCCCGCCTGCCGACCCTGGATGGTACTGATTTCTACATGTTCAACAGCTACGAAAGCGGCCGCGCCGCCTACGTAACCTTGATCGCGAACTACATTCCTCTGCAGGACCCCTACGGCGGCCCGAACTATTTCGCGCTCGACCCGGCCGGTTTGTACGAAATAGAGATCGACAACAATGGCGATGCCAAGGAAGACCTGACCTTCCAGTTCCAATTCACCAACACGCTCGTAAACAACAACGCGGGCATCACGCTTCCCGTGGGTCCCACCGCAAATCCAGCGACGGTCGCGGTGCCGCTGAAGAATGTCGGCCCGATCAGCGCGTCGAGTTCGGCGAATCTTAATTTCATCGAAACCTACACGGTGACGCTGGTCACGGGCGATCGCCGCACCGGCGTCGCGACACCCGTTACCAATGCCGCCAACGGCTCCGCCACGTTCGTCAAGCCGATGGATTACATCGGACAAAAGTCGTTCGGCTCGGACGCGGGCTACGCCGCCTATGCGGCGCAGTACATGTACACCATCAACGTGCCGGGCTGCAGCTCCCCGGGCCGAGTGTTCGTCGGCCAGCGCAAGGAAGGCTTCGCGGTCAACCTCGGCGAAGTATTCGACCTCGTGAATTTCGTGCCGATCGAAGGCGACAGTTCCCCGGGCGCCGGCGACGGCAAAGGCTTTCCCGGCGGGATCACGCAAAACCCCAGCCACAACGTTCTCGCCAACAAGAACATCACCAGCATCGCGCTGGAACTACCCGCCGCGTGCCTCAAAGGGTCGGGCAATGGCGTGATCGGCGGTTGGACCACCGCCAGCTTGCGGCAGGCTCGAATTCTTGACCCGAACGCGACATTTTCGAAACCTGAAGTGAACGGCGGCGCCTGGACGCAGGTGTCGCGCCTGGGCATGCCACTGGTGAACGAAGTCGTAATCGGCCTTCCGGACAAGGATCATTTCAACTCGAGTTCGCCCATCAACGATGCGCAGTTTGCGACCTACGTGACCAATCCGAGCCTGCCTGCGCTGCTCAATGCGTTGTTTCTAGCGCCGGTCAATGCCACCCTCGGGACCTCGATCGCAAACCTCGCGCCGAATAATTTTCCGCGCAACGATTTGGTCGCAGCCTTCCTCACGGGATTTGCCGGGCTGAACCAGCAAGCGACCGTGACTGCATCGGAAATGTTGCGATTGAACACCGCGGTGGCGGCAACGCCCGCGACGGCGCAGAGCTTCTTCGGCGTCGCGGGCGGCGACCTCGCCGGGTTTCCAAATGGCCGACGCCCCGGCGACAATGTCGTGGATATCGCGCTGCGCGTCGTGATGGGAGCGCTCTGCTACCCGCTGCCGATCGGGGCCAACAAGGCGCCCACCAATTTAGGACTGTGCACGCCCGCAAATGCGCCTGTCGGCAATGTACCCTTCACCGACGGCGCGCCCGTCAATGCGCTCGACTTCGATCAAACCTTCCCCTATTTGAAGACGCCGCTGCCGGGCTCACCCATCGGCTCGATGTAAGGAAAGCAACCCATGTTCTACACTTCAGTAAGATGGCGTTTGGCGGCAGGCACAATGCTCGCGGCGGTGGTCGGGTGCAGTGGCGGCGGCGGCGGCAGCCCGGCGATGACGACCCCGACGCCTCCCGCCACTCAGCAATCAACCGATTTTTCCTCGCTCGTCTACATGATCTATGGGCAGCCCGCGAACAGCCAGCCCGTCAGCTTGGACAATTTGACCATCGTCTACGATGTCAACGATGACCCCACCGACTTCAATGGTCTGTTGATGTAGGTGCGCGAATCCGGTCGCTACGAGCGGCGAGGTTCAGAAGCCGCTTTTGCCAACGGCGAACACCACGACTGCAGCGAATAGGCAGTAGTAGCCGAACAGATGCCAGCGGCCGTGCTCGAGCCATCGAGACAGCCACTTGAGAGACAGCCATCCGGCAATGAAGCTCAAGGCCACGCCCATGACGCTCGGCCAAATCAGACCCGTGCTGCCGCTCGTGAGGCCGGCGGCGGCATGCGCGCCGAGCAGCCGATACCCTTCGCGCGCGATCACCGGCGGCGTGAGAATGACCGCGAGTGCAAAACTGTAATTCTCCAGCAATTCCTTGTCGAGACCGCGCAACAATCCGGTGGAGATGGTCGCCCCCGAACGCGAGAAGCCTCTGAATGGCAGACACAGCCCCTGCACCATGCCAATCCATACGGCATCCCTGAACTCGACCGACTGCCTGGCTTTGGCCGCCGAACGCAGTCCGGACACAATGATCAACACGCCAACCGTCGCAAGCGCCACGGCAATCAGAGTGAGATTGCCGAACAGCAGTTCCACCTCCGCCTTGACCGCACCGCGAAGGATGACGTGCTCGATGAAAACGATCAGCCCAAAGCCGATGATCGCCGTGCACACTGTGGCGAGAATCAAACTGCGCGCGAACGACCAGAAGGCGCTCGCAGAGGAGAAGTAACGACTGCGCCAGGTATTCCAAAAATAGGCGATCACCGCCAGCATCGTGCCGGTGTGCAACATGACCAATAAAAAAGTCATAGCGGGTGTCGTCGGATCCAAGCCCATCAGCTTTTCAGCGATGATGACATGCGCGGAACTCGACACGGGCAGCAGCTCGCAGAACCCCTGCACGATCGCGAGAATGACTATTTTTATGACAAACGGCACAACGGCCCCTTAATAGAAAACGCCCCGACCGCCGTGAGGCGGTCGGGGCGTTATATCGATTATCTTACTTGGTTGTCGCAGGAGCAGGAGCTTTCTTGTGCTTCTTGTGTGACTTCTTCGCGGGCTTCGGCGTTTCCGTGGCAGTGCCGGCGGCGGGCGTATCGGCAGCCATGGGCGCGGCGGTCTTCGGCATATCGGCAGACATCGCGGCAGCCGCGAGGCCAAGAGTCAACAATGCAGTGGTAATCAGGGTTCCGGACTTATTCATGAGATCTCCAAGCGGTGGTATTGACGAGCATGTCGAAGAATACCTCGGATCCGGTTGTTTCATCACAGATGAAGATCATTTCACAAAGCGCCAGGCGGCGAATCGGCGTGTTTGCCCCGGGTCCGAACATGCCACGCGAGATAGATGACGATGGCGATGTTGGCGATCAGCACCACCGCCTTGCCGAGATTCGGCCGGAAAAGCAGCTCGTAGACTTCCAACGGTATCAACGAGGCAGTGATGATCGTGGTCAGCCATTCAGCCCAACGTTTCTGCATCCATAATCCGACGCCCTCCGTGGCGAATAGCGCAGCGTATGCCAACGTCACGATGCGCAGCGCGTGAACCTGCGATGCACTCAAGCCGCTGAACTTCTCCAACAGCCACGTCACCACGTCGTGCTCCAATCCCAAGGGGCGAGCCGAAGCCCAAGTCAACAGTTTGGCGGTGAGCGAAGCATCGCTCAGGCGCACCTCGCCGTAGGCGATCGCAAGCAGCAGCAGCACCTTCACCAGCTTGTAAAGCGCGATGGTACGAAGGACGTTGAGGCGCGGCAGATGCGCCGGTCGATCAGCGGTTATCATGGAACGTTAGGCCTGACCCGCCGGCGGCTGAAATTCCAAGGTGGCATCGAGCAGCGCCGGAATGTCGAAAACCGCCCGCTCGTTGTCAAGCACCAAGGGAGCGATTCCGGCGGCCGCCACCAGCGCCGCGGGCACTTGAATGCGGTCGCGCTGCCGGGTCACCGTCCAAGTCTCGAGCCGTTTGTCTTGAAACGCCAAATTGAGCGCCCCCCAGCGCAAAAGGGCGGCTCGCGCCAGCGGTGTATCCCCGCCCCAGTGACGCTGCGCCAATGCCAAGGCCGAACTTGCGGCGATATCCCCGTGCGGCAGCGTCATCAAATCCTGAATGTATTTCACCATTTCGTCCGGCGGAACGTGCAAGTGCAAGTAAGATGCCGTCTCGGTCATGGCCGCCATTTTATGTCGGATTCTCCAAGCTGAACATGGCATTCTCGTCATCGTACGCGAATGCCTCGGCATAGCGGGCCCAGCGCAGCACGGCGCGCAGGGTTTGGTCGGCCGCCTCCTCGCTCATGAAGTCCTCCAGCTCATCGATGAATCGGCTCTTGCGCGCCGAATGCGAGGCGCGTTCATCCAAAACCCGGCGGATATGCGCGGCCAGGGGCACATATGTCAACAAATGACGCGAGAAAATCCGCTTGCGTTCATCACGCGCGGCTTGCGCGAAAGCCAGCCCATCGGGCGTCAGTTTCAAATCCCCGCCCTCCAGCTCGGCGAAGCGCAACATTTGCAGGGTTTCCGCGACCGGGAACAATTCGTCGATCTCCATCTGCAAATCCGAGGCGATTTTCGGCAAGTCTGCGGTACCGTTGAAGGGCGCCGCCGCGACCGCCTCCATCAGGCCCGCCAGAAGATTCGAAGACACCTGGGGGTATTGGCTACCGATACCGAGGCCGGGAAAACGCTCGTGACGCGCGCTGCCGGCTGCTTGCGGCCGTGCCGTCATCTCCACATAGATCCGCTCCACCAGCTCGCGAAAGCTCGGGTCGAGCCGATTGCGCGGCTGCGGCAGTGAGACCTTGATTTCACTTAAAATTCTGCCCGGATTGCTGCCGAATACCAAAATGCGATCGCACATCAAGACGGCTTCTTCGATGTTATGCGTCACTAAAATCACGCCCTTGATCGGCATGCGGCCTTCCGACCACAGGTCCAGAAAATCCGTGCGCAGCGTCTCCGCAGTCAGCACGTCGAGTGCCGAGAATGGCTCGTCCATGAGCAGAATATTCGGATGCACCACGAGCGCGCGGGCAAATCCCACGCGTTGACGCATGCCGCCCGAAAGCTCGCGCGGATAGGCGGATTCGAATCCGTCGAGCCCGATGAGGTCGATGGCCGCCAGTGATCGTTTGCGGATGTCCGCGCGCGCCATGCGCTGCGCCTCGAGGCCGAGTGCAACGTTTTCGAACACCGTGAGCCAGGGAAACAGCGCGAAGCTCTGGAACACCATGGCGATGCCGGATGCGGGTCCGACGATCGGCTGCCCGAGGTAGCACACCTGACCGCCGGTCGGCTCCGCCAATCCCGCGATCAAGCGCAACAAAGTCGACTTGCCCGAGCCCGACCTACCCAGCAACCCGACGATTTGCCCCTCTCGCAATTCGAGATTCATGCCTTCGAGGACCAGCAATTCCGCACCGTCCGGCTTGGGAAATGCCTTGCGAACCTCCGTGCACTGCAGTAGCGGCGAGCTGTTCATGACCAAAACCTCAGGTAAGCCGATATTTGCGCTCGGCGTAGTAATACAAGGGGCGCCAGAAGAGCCGATTGATGATGACGACGAACAGACTCATGGTGCCTATCCCCAAAACGATGCGGTGAAAATCCCCGGCAGTCGTGGCTTCCGCGATATATGAACCGAGGCCCCGCGCCTCGACTTGAGTTTTCCCCCACGTGGCCAATTCCGCGACGATCGCGGCATTCCACGATCCGCCCGATGCCGTGATGGCACCGGTGACGTAGAACGGCAGAATTCCCGGCAGCGCGACCTTGCGCCACCACAGCCAACCCCTGACTCGGAAATTTGCTGCAACGTAGCGCATTTCGGCCGGTATCGCCGACGCGCCCGCGATGACGTTGAACAAAATGTACCACTGAGTGCCCAATATCATGAGCGGACTCAAATAAATATCCGGGTTGAGCTTCCACGCGACGATCCCGTAGACCGCGAGAGGAAACAACAGATTCGCCGGGAATGCCGCCATGAATTGCGCCACCGGCTGAACTATCTGTGCAACCTGCGGCCGCATCCCCACCCACACACCGATCGGCACCCACACCAAGCTCGCCAGGGCGATCAATATGAAGACGCGCAACATCGTCAAGGTCGCGAGACCGCATACCTGCAACGCCTCGTGCAGCGGCGTATTCTTGATCAGCACCAGGACGATGTGCCAGCAGCCGAGCAGTACGGCGGCGGCGACCACGGTCACCCACAAGAAATCCAAACTGCGCTTGCGAACCATGGGGTTCTCGACGCTCGGTTTATCGCTGCGCTTGACGGCCCGGCTGGTCCACAGCACCGCCGCATGAAACGCCAAGGATGCGGCCAGAATGACGCGCGAACGGCGCATCATCGTCAGCGCCCACGAGTCAGGAACCCGCACACCGGGCTCCTGCTCGACGCGAAACCGGTCCACCCACGCCACCAGCGGTCGAAACAACAGCTGGTCGTACAGCAGGATCACGATCAACATGGTGGCGATTGCCCAGCCGATGGCATGCAGGTTTTTCTGTTCAATGGCGAGCGCGATGTAGGAACCGACACCGGGCAGTGCGACGGTGGTATGTCCGACGCTGATCGCCTCGGAGGCCACGACGAAGAACCAGCCGCCCGACATGGACATCATCATGTTCCAGATGAGGCCGGGCA
>CAYRAC010000098.1:0-10013 GCA_964422045.1 uncultured Steroidobacteraceae bacterium | reverse complement strand
AGGCCGACGTGGCGGTGGCGATGAATTCCGGCTCGCCAATGGCCAAGCAAGCCGGAAACCTGGTTGCCCTCGATTCAGATCCCACGAAATTCATCGTGATTGTCGAGACGGGCAAACGAATTCGAACGACGCTCCAGTCCCTCACGGCCTTCAGCCTTGCCGCCGACCTGGCCAAGTATCTGGCAATTCTCCCTGTGGTATTTGCCGCGACTTATCCTCGGCTGAACGCGCTCAACATTGCGCAACTCACGAACCCGCGGAGCGCGATTCTGTCGGCCCTGATCTTCAATATCCTGGTCATTTTGCCGCTCCTCCTGTTCGCAATGCGGGGCGTCAAGGCACGGGCACCCTCGACGGCGCGTCCCGCGCAGTGCCATTGGTGGCTGTACGGACTCGCCGGGATCATAGCGACGTTGGCCGGCATCAAGTTGCTGGACATTTGCATTACTGCATTCAGGCTCGTAGGAGCGGGGAGAGGATGCTACGATCTCTGAAGCCAACGTGGCTCAACCGAAGTGCGTTACATTGAGGGCGTGCTCCTAGAAAGATGACCGATAGACAAGCCAAATTGATATCCCGCAAACTATCGGTTGCACCGATGATGGACTGGACCGATTGCCATTGTCGGTACGTGCACCGGCTGTTCGCGCCGCACGCCTTGCTCTACACCGAGATGATCGTCTCGACCGCGCTGCTGCGCGGTGACGCACGCCGTCTGTTGGAGCACAGTCCATCCGAGCATCCGCTGGCGCTGCAATTGGGCGGCTGCGATCCGCAGGAACTCGCGGCCGCGGCGCGCATCGGCACGGCGGCCGGTTTCGCGGAAATCAATCTCAACGTGGGCTGTCCCAGCGACCGGGTGAAGAACGGCTCGTTCGGCGCGTGCCTGATGCTAAAACCAGCCCTGGTAGCCGACTGCGTGAAGGCCTTGACTGACGCGACGTCGTTGCCGGTGACCGTAAAATGCCGCATCGGCATCGACGATCGGGACGACTATGCGTTCTTTAGTGCCTTCGCGGATCAAGTCGCCGCGGCCGGCATAGCGGCGCTCATCGTGCACGCCCGCGTGGCCATACTGGGCGGCCTTTCGCCCAAGGAAAATCGCGAGATTCCCCCGCTCAAGTACGACTATGTACACCGGCTCAAGCAGGAGCGGCCCGGGTTGACGGTGGTGTTGAACGGCGGTCTGTCGCAACTGGCCGAGGTTCGGCGGCACATGGCGGCGGGGGTCGACGGCGTGATGCTCGGACGCGCCGCCTACCATCGTCCGGCTGTGCTCGCCGAGTTGGAGCGGTCGCTGATCGATCCCGAGTGGGCGGTCCCCGAGCCTCCCGAGATCATCGAGCGCGTCGTCGCCTACGCCAAGGTGTGCGCGCGGCGGGGAATTCGCCTGCATTCGATCACGCGGCACATGCATGGACTGATGGCGGGGCGCGAGGGGGCCCGCGCCTGGCGACGGTTCCTATCCGAGGTCGCCGCCCGTCCGGGAGCCGTGCCCGAAACGCTCTATTCGGCGCTTCCGATACTGAATCAGGGAATCGCTGCGTAAACGGCTGAAGAAGCCTGCGTCACATTAAGTATAATAGCCTGCAATGGGCAAAGAGATAGAACTCGCGATCGTATTCGCCGATGTGGTGGGCAGCACCAAGCTGTATGAGTTGCTCGGCGATCTGCGTGCGCGCGACATGGTCGGAATCTGCATCGACGTCATGCGGGCGGCGACCGATCAAAACCATGGCACCGTCATCAAGACCATGGGAGATGAGGTCATGGCGACCTTCCCGACCGCCGACGATGCGCTGAACGCCGCCGCGCAGATGCAAAAGCAGATCGTCCTGCATCCGCAGCTCAAAGTCGACGAGCAAACCGTCGCGATTCGGATTGGCTGCAATTTCGGTCCTGTCGTGCATGAGAACCGCGACATTTTCGGTTCGGCCGTGCATACGGCGAACCGTATGACGAGTCAGGCCAAAGCCGGCCAGATCATCACGACCGCGACCATGGTCGAACATCTGTCGAGCGATTGGCGGGCGTCGGTGCGCCAAATCGATATCGCCACGCTGAAGGGACGCAGCAGCGAGGTGGCGCTGTTCGAGGTGCTGTGGCAGACCGAGGATGTGACCAGCATGGTTCCGGCGATCGCCATCAGCTCGCGGGAACGCGAACGCGCCAATAAGTCGCAGCGGCTGCGCTTGCGCTATCAAGGACAGGAAGTGCTGGTGGACGATGGCCGGGCGAACATCACCATCGGCCGCGCCGAAGAGAACGATCTGGTGATCAAGGGCAATTTGATATCGCGCCTGCACGCACGCGTCGAAATCAATCGCAATAAGTTCATGCTGATCGATCAGAGCACCAACGGCACGTTCGTGCTCGGCAAGGATGGCGAAGAAGCCTTCGTACGCCGCGATTCCATGCAATTGCGCGGCGAAGGGCTGATCGGTCTCGGCAAGGCACCCGACAGCAACTCCTCGCAGGTTATCCGCTACACCTGCGAGGAATGAACCCGCGCCTGCGCGTTTTTCAGTTCAGCCTTGAGCGGGGCGGGTACCCGGTCGCCGAATTCGGCCAAGTAGCTGTCGATGCCCGCGAATTCCTCCCGCCACAGAGGCTCGCTGACGGTGAGCAACTCGTCGAGAGATTCAGGCGCGATTTCGAGCCCTTGCAGGTCCAGATCGCCTGAGTTCGGCAAGTGGCCGATGGCCGTGTCGCGCGCGTTGGCGGTGCCCTTGCAGCGATCGATGATCCAACGCAACACGCGCAGATTATCGCCGAAGCCCGGCCACAGAAACTTGCCTGCGCTGTTTTGCCGAAACCAATTGACGTGGAAAATTTGCGGCGGCGATTTGAGCTTGGCACCGACATTGATCCAGTGAGCCCAGTAATCGCCGAAGTTATAACCGGCGAACGGTTTCATGGCCATCGGATCGCGGCGCACGACGCCGACCGCACCGGTGGCGGCGGCGGTGGTCTCGGAGGCCACACCTGCGCCCACCAGCACGCCATGCAGCCAACTGCGGGCTTGATACACCAGCGGCGCGAGCGTGCGGCGCCGGCCGCCGAATATGATGGCGGAAATCGGCACGCCGCTCGGCGCATCCGCCAGCTTCGAATAGCTGGGATTCTGCCGAGCCGCGACCGTGAAACGGGAATTCGGCTGCGCCGCGGGTCCCTTCGCCGGATCGTACGGCCGCCCCTGCCAATCGATGACCGGCTCGCCCTCGGTCAACCCCTCCCACCACGGTTGATTGTCTGCAGTAAGTGCGACGTTGGTGAAAATGGTGTCGTGACGAATCATGTCGTAGGCATTGCGGTTGGTCTTGGCATTCGTACCCGGTACCACGCCGAAATATCCCGATTCGGGATTGATAGCGTACAGCCGCCCGTCCTTCCCCGGGTGCAGCCACGCGATGTCTTCACCCACGGTCCAAACCTTCCAGCCCTTGTAGCCCGCGGGGGGAATCAACATCGCCAAATTGGTCTTGCCGCAAGCCGACGGAAATGCGCACGCCAGGTAATGCGTTTCGCCTTGCGGATTTTCGATGCCGACGATCAGCATATGCTCCGCCAACCATCCTTCGCTGCGCGCCTGCCAGCTGGCGATTCGCAAGGCGTGACATTTCTTGCCGAGCAGCGCGTTGCCGCCGTAGCCGGAACCGAAGCTCAATATCGAGAGCTCCTCGGGGAAATGCATGATGAAGCGACGTTCGGGATTAAGATCGCCGGTGGAGTGCAGTCCTCGCACGAAGTTGCCATCGCGCGTAATGCGCTCGAGGGCGGCGCGCCCCATTCGGGTCATGAGCTGCATGTTGAGAACCACGTAGGCGCTATCGGTGATTTCGACGCCGCATCGAGAAAACGCCGAGTCGATTGGCCCCATGCAATACGGAACCACGTACAGAGTGCGGCCGCGCATGCAGCCGGCAAACAGCGCGTTCATTTTTTCGTGAGCTTCCAACGGATCAATCCAATTGTTATTCGGACCCGCATCGTCTTTGTTCTTCGTACAAACAAATGTCAGGTGTTCGACGCGCGCCACATCCGACGGATTCGAGCGCGACAACACGCAGCCGGGAAAGCTCTGTGAGTTGAGCGGCAGCAATTCCTTGGAGGCGATCAATGCTCGCTGCAGCATCTGATACTCGGACTGACTCCCGTCGCACCAATACACTCGATCAGGTTGGGTAAGCTTGGCGATCTTCTCGACCCAGGCCGCGACTTCGCCATTCATCGATGCCAGAGAGGTGACGTGCTGGGGTGCTGTAGCCATGAGGAGGGTCCTTCGGAACGGGGCATTGTTAGTATTGGAAGGATGACAGATGGTCAGGTTCAGCGCCAAGCCCGCCCGGCGTTGAATTGATGACGTGACAGCGCTGTCTTTTTCGCCAGTGTGCGGCGCTCGCTGCATTACAATACGTTATGAAAGATCATAGCCGGATCCGAAGCCTGGGCTGCGCGTGTGGACTCTTGGGTGTTGCGCTCGTGGCCGCAGGTCAAGCAACCTCGGACGGACTTTCCGTCCGATCGATCGCCGAGGTCGAGTCGCGATCCGTACAGGCAGGAAGAACTGTCGTCAAATTGGTGCCGGCCGATCGCGTCGTACCGGGCGATCGAGTCATCTATACACTGGAAGTAAGGAATATCGGGACGACTGCGCTCGAAGCTCCGGTGGTGAGCCATCCCGTGCCCGAGCACGTGCGGTATGTTGCGGACTCGGCGCTCGGACCCGCCGCCGAGGTGAGTTACTCGGTCGACGGGGGCAAGAGCTTCGGGCGCGCCGAGAATCTTAAGGTCCCGACGCCGGAAGGCTCGAAATCTGCGCTGGCCGCGGACTATACCGATATCCGCTGGCAGCTGAAGAATCCGTTGAAACCCAACTCGGTGGCGTTTGTGCGTTTTCGGGCGGTTGTCAAATAATGGTGCCCATGAATAGCGACTACCACGACATCTTCAAGCTGGAGGGGCCCTTGGCGCGCGCCATGCCAGGCTATGCATACCGCCCGGAGCAGGCCGCGATGGCGCGGGCGGTGGGTCTGGCGCTGGCACGTCTTGAACCGCTGATCGTCGAAGCCGGCACCGGCACCGGCAAGACCTTCGCTTATTTGGTTCCGGCGCTGCTGTCCGGGCGCAGCGTGATCATCTCCACCGGAACTCGCACTTTGCAGGATCAGCTGTTTCGGCGCGATGTTCCCTTGCTGGCGAAGGCGCTCGGCCTTCCGGTGAAGATCGCCGTACTCAAAGGGCGCACTAATTATCTATGCCGCCACCGCTTGGAACTCGCGACGCAACAAGGATCTTTGCTCGAGGCAGAGCACGGCACTGCGCGCATCCTGGCGCGCGTCTCGCGCTGGGCGGCGACCACCCGAGCCGGCGATCTGTCGGAACTCGTCGATTTGCCGGAACAATCCTCGGTCTGGCCGCAGATCACCTCGACTCGCGAGAATTGTCTAGGGTCCGAGTGTCCGCAGTTCTCGAGATGTCATGTGGTCGAGGCGCGGCGCACGGCACAGGCGGCAGATATCGTGGTCGTCAACCACCACCTGTTGCTGGCCGATCTTGCGTTGAAAGACGAAGGCTTCGGCGATCTGTTGCCCGGCGCGGAGGCCGTCATTTTGGATGAGGCGCATCAGATTCCGGACATCGCGGCGCAGTTTTTCGGTCAACTCTGGTCGGTGCGCCAGGTGCAGCTGTTGCTGCGCGATATCGCGGCGGAACTGACGGCGGGCAGCGTGTATGCGCCGGCAATCACCGAGTGCGCCGCCGGCGTCGACACCTGCATCGAGGCGCTGCGCTCGAGCCTGCAAGGCACGCCCGGGCGCATCGAATGGGCAAGCTTACCGGAGTCTTTTTTGGACGCATTGCCGGAACTCGAGACCGCCATCAGCGACCTCGCGACTCGACTCGACGGTCTTGGGGCAGGTGCCGGGCTCGCCAACTGCGCGCGCCGCGCCGCCGTCATGGCGAACTCGCTCGCGGCGCTGCGCGAGCTGCCGGACGATGAGGGCTTGCGCTGGGTCGACGCCAACGCGAGTGGAATGCTGTTGCAATTCACGCCCTTCGAAATTGCGCAACGGCTGCGGCAATACGTCGAGGCACGGCCCTGCGCCTGGATTTTCACGTCCGCGACGCTGGCCATCGGCGAAGATTTTTCGCATTTTGCGGCGCGGGTCGGCATGCCTGAGGCGCGCACGGTGCACATAGACAGCCCGTTCGACTATGCCGATCAGGCCCGTATCTTTCTGCCGCCGCACATGCCGCAGCCGCAGGATCCGGCGTTTGCGGCGCGCTTCATCGACGCTTGCGCGCCGCTGCTCGAGGCGAGCGGCGGACGCGCCTTCCTGCTCTACACCAGCTATCGAGGTCTGGCGGAGGGGGTCCGGGCGCTGCACGCGCGCTTCCCAAACCCGACATTTCCAGTCCTGGTTCAGGGCGAAGCGCCGCGCGAAGCGTTGCTGAATCGCTTTCGCGAACTGGGGAATGCCGTGCTGCTGGCCACGGGAAGTTTTTGGGAAGGCGTGGACGTCAAAGGCGAGGCGCTCTCGATCGTCGCGATCGACAAGTTGCCGTTCGCCTCGCCCGACGACCCGCTGCTGAAGGCACGACTCGAAGGCATTCGGCGGCGTGGCGGCAACCCGTTTTTCGAGTACCAGCTGCCGCAGGCGGTGTTGGCATTGAAACAAGGGGTAGGGCGCTTGATTCGCGACTTCGATGATTTCGGCGTGATCGTGGTCGGTGATCCGCGGCTCAGGACCAAGGGCTATGGGCGTGTGTTCTTGCAGGCATTGCCACCGAGTCCGGTCATCACCGACGGCGCCGCCGGTGCCCGGTTTCTGGTCGAGCGACTGGCGAAGCTGCGTCCGGCGAGAGCGCTTGCCTCGCAAGTGACCTGACCCGTGCGCGTGTTGGCATTGGATGCCGCAACGGAGGCGTGCTCGGTGGCGCTTCTCAATGGCGATGAATTGACACACCGGATGATGCATGGCGGCCGCTGCGAAGCGTCACAGATTCTCGACATGGTCGATGCACTGCTGGCCGAGGCCGGGCTGACGCTCGCCGCGCTCGATGGCATCGCCGCGAGCGTGGGTCCCGGTGCATTCACCGGAGTGCGGATCGGCGTGGCGGTTGCCCAGGGGCTTGCTTTCGGTTCGGGCTTGCCGGTGGCGGCGGTCACGACCCTGGAGGCCTTGGCGATGCCGCTATTTCGGGCCGGAGCGACGCGGGCGCTCGCCTGTCTCGATGCCCGGATGGGCGAAGTCTATTGGGGCTGCTTCGCGGCCGACCCGACTGAAGGTCTGCTCGCCGCCGGTGCCGCGCGCGTAGGGCCACCCGAGAGCGTTGCGTTGCCAACGGATGGCAGTTATCAGGGAGTCGGCCGCGGCTTTGCCGCCTACCCGCTGCTCGCGCGCCTGCCCGGTCTCACCGTCGCCGCAGAAGCATCAGACGCCCTGCCGAGCGCGCGCGAGTTCGCGAGGCTTGGTGCGCTGCGGCTGGGTTTGGGAGACGGTCTCGATCCGGGCGAGCTCTGCCCGGTGTATTTACGCGACAAAGTGGCCTTGACCAGCGCCGAACGCGCGCTCAAATAGTCCCTGTCACGGGACTGTCACAAACGATCGTTGTAATGCTCGCTTAACGGAATCAACGGACTACAGCTTCATGACTGCCAAGCGCATCCTTATAGTCGAAGACGAAAAGGCGATTCGCGATATGGTCGCCTTCGGTCTGCGCCGTGCCGGCTACGAGGTGCGAGAAGCCGAGGATTGCCGGGAGGCGCGCGCGCGAATCGTCGATGTGCGCCCAGATTTGATGTTGATCGATTGGATGTTGCCGGACATGAGCGGCCTCGAGCTCACCCGATCGCTCAAACGCGCCAAGGACACCGAAGAAATACCGGTCATCATGCTGACCGCGCGGGCCGAGGAGCAGGACAAGGTCTGCGGCCTCGAGGGCGGTGCCGATGACTACATGACCAAGCCGTTTTCGCCGCGCGAATTGCTGGCGCGCATTCAAGCCGTACTGCGACGCGCGGCACCGGCGGGCGTGGCCGACGTCGTCGAAGCCGATGGTCTGAAACTCGATGACTCGAGCCACCGGGTGAGCGCCGGCGATCGCGAAATCGCCCTTGGCCCCACCGAGTATCGGTTGCTGCATTTCTTCATGACCCACCCGGAGAGGGTTTTCTCCCGCGGTCAGTTGCTCGACCGGGTCTGGGGCGGCAATACTTATGTCGAAGAGCGTACAGTGGACGTGCACATTCGCCGGTTGCGTAAGGCACTCGAGCCTTATCTGCTGGAAAGATTGGTGCAAACTGTGCGTGGCGCCGGTTACCGGTTCTCCACACGAGACGCTTGAGGACGGCCAGCAACTAGTCAATGGCAGCGATGTGGACTTTCGCGCTCGCGAGGCTCGCGGGTATCCTGATGCTGGGCCTGTGTCTGGGCCTGCTGATCGGGCCCATTTGGCTGTGGATTTTGGCGGCCGCCTGCCTTTACCTCGGCTGGCAGCTCGTGACCCTGTACCGCCTCGATCGCTGGCTGCGCCTGCGCTCGCAAATCGATCCGCCCGACCTCGGCGGCATTTGGGGCGATATCGTCGCCCAGGTCGTACGGCTGCATCGGCGCAAACAGTTTCACAAGCAGCGCTTGGTGCAGCTGTTTCGTGAACTGCGCCGTTCCACCGCCGCGCTCCCCGATGGGGTGATCATTCTCAGCACGCAACGGGAAATCGTCTGGTTCAATCGGCAGGCCGCGCGCCTGCTGGGTCTGAAACGGCCGGTGGATCTTGGCCTGCGGATCGACAATCTGATCCGCAGTCCGGAATTCGTGCTGTACCTGCACGGTGACGACTTTGCGATGCCGCTGGTGATTCGGCCGCCGGTGCAGCTGGAGTTGTATTTGGCGCTGCAGATGGTGCCGTACGGCGGCGGCCAGTCTTTATTGTTGGTGCGCGACGTGACGCGGCAAATGCGCCTCGAGGCGATGCGCAAGGACTTCGTCGCCAACGCTTCGCACGAGTTGCGTACGCCGTTGACCGTGATCTCGGGGTATCTCGATACTTTGGCTGACGACACCTCGATCGACGCCGCGTGGGCCGGCCCAATCCGCGATATGCGCGCGCAAGCGCAGCGCATGAACGCCATTATCGCCGATCTGCTGGTGCTGTCGCGCTTGGAATCGACGGACGGCGAGGCGGCGCGCGATGCGGTGGACGTACCCAACATGCTCGAGCGCTTGCACCGCGATGCGCTCGCGAGCGCCGATCGGCCGCGGCACGTGGTCCTGGAGCTGGAATCGAACGACGGTTTGTACGGTTCGGCCCACGAAATCGAATCGGCGTTCACCAATTTGCTGGTGAATGGATTGAAATATACGCTCGGCGAGGGCAGCGTGAAGATGCGCTGGTGGACGGACGCGGAAGGAGCGTACTTCGCGGTCATCGACAGCGGCATCGGCATCCCGGCCGAACACATTCCACGCTTGACGGAGCGATTCTATCGGGTCGATGAGGGCCGTTCCCGCGGCCAAGGCGGCTCCGGATTGGGTCTTGCGATCGTCAAGCATGCGTTGCAACGGCATGGTGGCTGGCTCGACGTGCAGAGCACGGAAGGCAAGGGCAGCACGTTCACCTGTTATTTCCCGGCGCAGCGAATTTGGCAGCAAACGGTTCGCGCCGCGGCGAACGCTTGATGTCACATTTAGGGCGGCTCCATGTTGACGTATGCCGCAATCGGATGTAAACGAACACCCGAGTAACAGACGCGGACCATCGTCGCGTGACGCAGAAAGGTAAATTCTTATGGAAACCGCCGACCTCACCCACCATATTTCCCGCCGCTTCAACGAAGACCTGGAAAAGGTTCGCAATCAGGTGCTGCAGATGGGCGGATTCGTGGAACAGCAGCTCCATAAGGCAATAACCGCTTTGGTCGAGGGCGACAGCCGCTTGGGCGAGTCGGTGGCAACCGACGACTACAAGGTCAACGGCATGGAAGTGTCGATCGACGAGGAATGCAGCCG
>CAYRAC010000097.1:0-10057 GCA_964422045.1 uncultured Steroidobacteraceae bacterium | reverse complement strand
TGCAGATCAATGCCTCGAATTGCGTGCATTGCAAAGCCTGCGACATCAAGGAACCCTATCCGGGGCAGATCACCTGGGTGACGCCGGAGGGCGGCTCGGGTCCCAACTACCAGAGCCTCTAGGATTGCCGCCTCGGCAGTGGCCAGCGAACTTAAGTCGGTTGCAGCGCGCCTGCGTCACGAGGTCGCGGCGCGGCGTCTCGAATTCGACGCAAGCCAACTCGATGCCGCGCTTGCCCTCGATCGGCTGCGCTCGACTCTCGAGGCAGCCGAGTCGCGTTGGCACTGGCTGAAGCTGCGCGCGGCGCGGCCGGTGCGCGGCCTGTACCTGTGGGGCGGAGTGGGCCGCGGCAAAACGCTCTTGATGGACTGGTTCTACGACTCGCTGCAAACCGCGCGGCGCGAGCGCACCCACTTCTATCGCTTCATGCGCCAAGTGCATGCGGAACTGCGCAGCGGGTCGCGCCGCGAACGCCCGTTGGATATGGTTGCGCAGCGCCTCGCGCGGCAGATGGACGTAATCTGTCTGGACGAATTCTTCGTCGCCGATATCGCCGACGCGATGCTGCTTGCGGGCCTGTTCGACGGACTCTTCCGCCGCGGGGTCGCGTTGGTCGCGACCTCCAACACGCCGCTCGAAGAGCTCTACAAAGATGGGCTGCAGCGTGAGCGGTTCCTGCCCGCCATCGAGCTGATCCGCAGGCACGTCGAGGTGGTGCACTTGGACGGCGGCATCGACTATCGATTGCGGCAGCTCGCGCAGGCGCCGACTTACCTGGACTCGAGCTGCGCGCAAACGCTGCCGCAAATGCAACAGTTCTTTGCCGCTCTCGCCGGCGATTCCGCGTCGGGTCCAAAGACCTTGTCGATCGAGGAGCGCGGCATCGCGGTGCTGGCGGTCGGGGGCGGCATGGCTTGGTTCGACTTCGCGGAACTGTGCGCCGGGCCGCGCAGCCAGAACGACTACATCGAACTTGCGCGCTTGTATCACACGATTTTCATTTCGAACATCCCCGAATTCACCTCGGCGGACGACGACGCGGCGCGCCGTTTCATCGCAGCCATCGACGAATTCTATGATCGCGGCGTCAAGCTCGTGGTGTCCGCGGCGGCGCCGCCGGCGCGGTTGTATCACGGTGAGCGCCTTGTGCCTGAGTTCGAACGCGCCGCGAGCCGCCTCGTCGAGATGCAGACACAACACTACCTCGCCGGTCAACATCGCCCTTGACTGAGGTTCCCTGGCATAATTCGACGATGAAGACGGTCGCCGAGTTCAAGATTCAGTACCGGCAGATTTTGACCCCCGGCGGCGAACTGGTGGCGCCGCTGCCCGAGTTTGCGCAGGACTATGCCGAAGTCCTGCGCATGTATCGAGCCATGACACTGGTCCGGGTTTTCGACACGAAGTCGGTGAACCTGCAGCGCACCGGACAACTCGGTACCTATCCCTCCTCACTTGGCCACGAAGCCGTACATGTCGGCATCGGCGCCGCGATGCGGCCCGAGGATGTACTCGCGCCGGTGTATCGCGAAATCGGCACGCAGATATGGCGCGGCGTGAGCATGGTGGAAATCTTGACGTACTGGGGCGGCGACGAACGCGGCAACGATTTTGCGGTGCCACGCCAGGACTTCGCGTGGTGCGTGCCCATTGCCACGCAGACTTTGCATGCGGCCGGCGCGGCCATGGCGTTCAAAGTGCGTAACGAGCCGCGCTGCGCGCTCGCGTACATCGGCGACGGCGGCACTTCCGAAGGCGCTTTCTACGAGGCGCTGAATCTCGCCGGCGCGCGCGCGCTGCCGGTGGTATTCGTCGTCGTCAACAACGGCTGGGCAATCTCCGTTCCGGTCGCGGCACAGACGGCGGCGCAAACGCTGGCACAGAAGGCGGTCGCCGCGGGCATTCCGGGCGTACAAGTCGACGGCAACGATGTATTCGCCGTCCGCGAGGTGGTCAGCGAGGCGCTGCAGAACGCGCGCCGCGGTGCGGGTCCCGCACTGGTCGAGGCGTTGACCTACCGCCTAAGCGACCACACCACCGCGGATGATGCCAGCCGCTATCGTTCGAGTCAGGAAGTCAAAGACGCGTGGCAGCTCGAACCGCTGCTGCGGCTGCGGGAGTTTCTGCTGAGAGCAGGCGTTTGGGATAGCGGCAAGGAACGGGCCTTTCTCGAGGAATGCGCGCTCGAGGTCGATGCCGCGGTGGCGGAATACGTGGCCAAACCAAAGCCGTCTACGGATGCGATGTTCGATCATCTGTTTGCATCCATGCCGGCACATTTGCA
Organism: uncultured Steroidobacteraceae bacterium; assembly: GCA_964422045.1. Lineage (GTDB taxonomy): Bacteria > Pseudomonadota > Gammaproteobacteria > Steroidobacterales > Steroidobacteraceae > Bog-1198. Next base: position 7,773 of record CAYRAC010000097.1, on the reverse strand, counting down.
AGAACAGCGTCTCACGGCCCGCAAATACGGCGCGAAACCCAGCGGGCATTGAATTGGCGAAAATAACCATGGTAGAGGCCATTGCGCTGGCACATGGCTGGGAAATGCAGCGTGACTCCAATGTGGTCGTCATCGGTCAGGACGTGGGCGCCAACGGCGGCGTGTTTCGCGCCACCGCCGGATTGCAGGAGCGCTTCGGCAAGGATCGAGTCCAGGATACGCCGCTCGCCGAGGCCACCATCGCGGGCATGTCGGTGGGCATGGCGACGCACGGTTTGAAACCCGTCGCGGAAATTCAGTTCATGGGATTCATCTATCCGGCGCTCGATCAGATCGTAAATCACATGTCGCGGATGCGTAACCGCACCCGCGGACGCTTGAGTTGCCCGGTCGTGATCAGAACACCCCACGGTGGCGGGATTCATGCGCCCGAACATCATTCGGAAAGCACCGAAGCGATGCTGTGCCACATTCCGGGAATTCGCGTCGTTTGCCCCTCATCGCCGGCGCGCGCCTACGGCCTGCTGCTGGCGGCCATTCGCGATCCGGACCCGGTGATGTTCTTGGAGCCGGTGCGTTTATATCGCGCGATGCGTCAGGAAGTGACCGATGACGGCCGCGCTTTGCCGTTGGACGTGTGCTTCATCTTGCGCGAAGGTAGCGACGTGACTCTCGTCACTTGGGGTGCCATGACCGTGGAGACGTTGCGCGCGGTGGCGGAGCTCGACAAGCGCGGGATCAGCGCCGAGGTGATCGATCTTGCAACCTTGAGTCCGATCGACATCGAAACCATTCTCGAATCGGTGGCGAAAACCGGCCGGCTGGTGATCGTGCACGAGGCGGTACGCAATGTCGGCGTCGGAGCCGAGATCGCGGCGCTGGTTGCGGAGCATGGGCTGTACGATCTGCAGTCGCCGGTGCGGCGCGTGACCGGATATGACACCGTGATGCCGCTGTTCAAGCTCGAGTACGACTACATACCGAGCGTGCAGCGAATCATCGATGCGGTAGAACTGACTTTCGCCGACTAGAGGTCGCTCATGAGTACATTCAGGCTTCCGGATTTGGGCGAGGGTTTGGCCGAGGCGGAGATCCTCGCATGGCACGTCAAGGTGGGCGATCATGTACGCGTCGATCAACCCATGGTCTCGGTCGAAACGGCGAAGGCGGTGGTCGAAGTGCCGGCGCCTTTCAGTGGCGTGGTGACCGCCTTGCGCGGGACGCCCGGCGACATCGTTCTCACGGGCGCCCCGCTCATCGAGTTCGATTCCGGAACCGTCGTCGGCAACATGCCGGCGACCAGCGCGGAGGAATTCGTCGAGCCGGGCGGCACCGGCGCGACCCGCAGCCACGGCAGCAATGGCCGCGGCCGCGCGGTGCCGGCGGCGCGCGCGCTGGCGAAGACCTTGGGTGTCGATCTCGCCGCAGTCGAAGGCGGCGGCCGTGCCGGATTGATCACGCTCGACGATGTGCTGCGGCATGCCAACATGCCCGGTGCGGCGAACGGCGGCGCGGTCGGCAGCGGCTCCTCGCCGGCCGCACGCGCGATCGCCGCCGCCGCCCCTCAGGATGGCACCGTCGAACCGCTGCGCGGCATGCGGCGCGCGATGGCACAGAACATGTCGCAGTCCCGAGACCAGGTCCCCGGCAGCACGGTATGCGATGACGCCGACATCCATCACTGGACGCAGCGCGGGGATTACATGCTGCGGCTGATGCGCGCGATGAGCTGTGCGTGGCGCGCGGAGCCCGCCTTGAACGCCTGGTACGATCCCGTCACGCAGTCGCGATTCCTGGTGGCGCACATCGACCTCGCGATCGCGGTCGACACGCCCGACGGGCTGATCGTTCCGGTGGTGCGCAATGTCGAAAGCAAATCGCCGCAAGAACTGCGGATCGACATCGCGGCGCAAAAGGACGCGGCACATCGGCGCAGCACCGCTGCCCAGGACTTGCGCGACTTCACTTTGATGCTGTCGAATTTCGGGACTCTCGCCGGCCGCTACGGAATCCCGCTGGTGGTGCCGCCCGCCGTCGCCATCTTGGGTGCGGGCAAGGTGCGTGAGGACGCCGTGGTCGTCGACGGCGCGGTGCTGGCTCATCGCCGGATGCCGTTGTCCTTGAGCTTCGACCATCGTTGCATCACGGGCGGCGAGGCGTGCCGTTTCTTGGCCTCCGTCATTGCCGATTTGGAAAAGCCGAATTAAAACAAGGATTTAGCATGTACCAGGCTGGCTCGGAACAACATCGCAAGATCGTCTCCGCCGTGGCGCGCTCGTCGATTCGCCCGCCGAAGACGCTGCGCAACGTGGATTGGCCGCGATTTCTGCAAGCGTATTACGCCAATGTCGACGCCGAGGACCTCGCCGCGCGCGAGCCTTCCGAGCTCGCCGGCATGGCGCTGTCGCATTTGCTGTTCGCGCGTCAAAGGCGCCGCTCGGCGCTGGTGCGTGTCTTCAATCCCACCTTGCGCGAGTACGGCTATGCATCGCCGCACACCGTCATCGAGATGGTGAACGACGACATGCCCTTCCTCGTCGATTCCATCGGTCTTGCACTGACGCAGCGCGCGCTCACCTTGCACTTTCTGACGCATCCGATATTTGCGGTGAAGCGCGACGCTGGCGGCAATTTACTCGCGCTGCGCGAGCGCAGCGAGACGCCGCAAGGTGCCCAGCCCGGCCACCTCAAGCTGCGCTTGGAATCGTTTCAGCACATCGAAGTCGATCGCATCGTGGACCCGGCCGTGCTCGCCGCGCTGGCGCTTCAGATCGAGCGCAGTATGCGCGACGTCAGGGTCGCGTGCGCCGATTGGCTCAAGATGCAACAGGCCGCCCACGAGGCGGCGCAGGAATTGAGTTCCGCCAGCGCGCGCGTCGATGAGAGCAATTTGAACGAAGCCATCGCGCTCCTCAGTTGGATGGAGGATCGCCACTTCACGTTTCTCGGCTATCGCGAATACCGCCTGCGCGGCGACAAGGGGCGCGAGACCCTGCAACCGATCGCAGCCACCGGCCTCGGGATATTGCGCAGCGGCCGCAAGCAGCCCGCTTCCACCGGCCGCGCCCTGTCGAGCGATATTCGGCGCCAGAGCCGGTCCCGTGACATCGTGCTGGTCACCAAGGCAAATTTTGAGTCGACCGTTCATCGTTCCGGCTATCTCGACTACGTCGGCGTCAAGCATTTTGACGGCAAGGGGCGCTTGATCGGCGAGAAGCGATTCCTCGGTTTGTGGACTTCGACCGCCTATAGCAGCAATCCGCGCGAGATCCCGGTGCTGCGCCACAAAGTGGCGCAAGTCGTCCAACACTTCGCGCTGGCTCCCGATAGTCATGACGGGAAGGCGCTGCAGCACATCCTCGAATCCTTCCCCCGGGACGAACTATTCCAGGCGAGCGTAGCGGAATTGAATCGCATCGTGACCGGCATTTTCGGCTTGCAGGAGCGCCCACGCGTGCGGCTGCTGCTGCGCCGCGACGCGTTTCGCCGTTTTTATTCCTGCCTGGTGTACGTGCCGCGCGAAAAATACAACACACAGGTCCGTCAGCGCATCGAAAAGGTCATTCGCGAGGCGCTCAGTGCCTTCGGCATGGAATCGCAGGTGCAGATCGCGGAGTCGAATCTGGCGCGCATCTACATCGTCGCGCGTACCAACCCGAACGACATGGGCCGCGTCGACAGCGATGCGCTCGAACGACGCATCGCTGCGGCGGTGCGTTCTTGGCTGGACGGCTTCAGGGCGGCGTTGCTGTCGCGCCTCGACGAGGCGTATGCCTTGCAGCTGTTCGAGAAGTACGCCCAGGCGTTCCCCGCAGCCTACACGGAGGACTTCCCAGGAGAGTCCGCCGCTCTCGACGTCTCGTTCCTCGAGGCGATGGAGAAGGAACCGGCGCGCTTGCATCTCGACATCTACCGGCCCGAGCCGCGGCGCAAGGACAAATTCTTTTTAAAGATTTTCCGTGGTCAAGATGCCATTCCGATTTCCGATCTTCTGCCCATGCTGGAGAACATGGGCCTCAAAGTAATTGCCGAGCGGCCTTACCAGCTCGAGTTCCCGGGCGGCCGGCACGCCTGGATCCAGGATCTGGAACTCGTGATGCAGTCGTCCGTGGCCCGTTTCGAGACCTTGGAGCGCGAAATCAAGAGCGCCTTCACGGCCGTGTGGACCGGACGTATGGACAGCGACAGCTTCAATCAATTGACGCTGTCCGCCGGCATCCCGTGGCGCATCGTAATCGTCCTGCGCGCCTATTGCCGCTACTTGTTGCAAACCGGCCTGCCGTTCAGCCAGGGCTATATCGCCCAGGTGCTGGTGAACAATCCGCCGATCGCGCGCGCCTTGGCGGATGTATTCGTCACCCGCTTCGATCCGCAAAGCGGCGCAGCGGCGCGTCAAAAGACACTGGCGCGCCTCGATGAACGCATCCGCGCCGCGCTGGAAGAGGTGACGCGCTCCGACGAAGATCGCATCTTGCGTGCCGTGTGGAATGCGCTGACCGCGACGGTGCGCACCAACGCCTATCAATCCGACCGCAGCGGGCAGTTCAAGGAATATCTGTCCTTTAAAATCGAAAGCCAGCAATTGCGCGAACTGCCGCTGCCCAAGCCGCTGTTCGAGATTTTCGTGTTCTCGCCGCGCATGGAGGGTGTGCACTTGCGCATGGGTTATGTCGCACGCGGCGGCATTCGCTGGTCGGACCGGCGCGAGGACTTCCGCACCGAAGTGCTCGGGCTGATGAAGGCGCAGCAGGTAAAGAACACGGTCATCGTCCCGGTGGGGGCCAAGGGCGGCTTCGTGGTCAAGCGTCTGCCCGCGGAGCGCGAGGCGCAGCAAGCGGAGGTCATCGCCTGCTATCAAACGCTGATCCGCGGCATGCTGGACATCACCGACAATATCGTCGATGACAAAATCACCGGCCCGCCGCTGGTGGTGCGGCACGACAACGACGATGCCTATCTGGTGGTGGCCGCCGACAAAGGCACGGCGACGTTTTCCGATATCGCCAACGCCATCTCCGAGGAGTACGGGTTCTGGCTGGGCGACGCCTTTGCCTCCGGCGGCTCGGCGGGCTACGACCACAAGAAGATGGCCATCACCGCGCGCGGCGCGTGGGAATGCGTGAAGCGGCACTTTCGCGAGATGGGCGTCGACATTCAAGCGCAGAATTTTACCGTCGCCGGCATCGGCGACATGGCAGGCGACGTATTCGGCAATGGTATGCTGCAATCACAGCATATCCGGCTGGTCGCCGCCTTCAATCACATGCATATATTCATCGATCCGCAGCCCGATGCCGCGCGTTCGTTGGCGGAGCGCCGGCGTCTGTTCAAATTGCCGCGCTCCAGTTGGGAGGATTATTCACGCGCCGCAATCTCCAAAGGCGGCGGAGTGTTTTCGCGCGCCGCCAAGAGCCTGACGCTGTCGCGCGAGGCGCAGGTGCTTTTGGAGCTTCCGGCTCAGGTGACGCCGAACGAGGCGATCAAGGCGATTCTGAAATCGCACGTCGATTTGTTTTGGAACGGCGGGATCGGCACCTACGTCAAATCAACCTTCGAAAGTCACAGCGACGTCGGCGACCGCAGCAACGACGCGGTGCGGATCGACGCGCGGGAATTGAATTGCAAGGTCATCGGCGAGGGCGGCAATCTCGGCGTCTCGCAGCTCGGCAGAATCGAGTTCGCGCTGCGCGGCGGCAAGCTCAATACCGACTTCATCGACAACTCCGCCGGAGTCAACTGCTCGGACGTCGAAGTCAACTTGAAAATTCTCTTGAACGGCGCAGTGCGCGCCGGCGAGATCACTCGCGCAGGACGCGATCGGCTGCTGGTGCAGATGACCGATGACGTGGCTGCCCTGGTACTTCGCAACAACTATCTGCAGAGCCAAGCAATCAGCACCAGCGAGGTTCAATCGAAAGAGCGCTTGAGCGAGAGCGCCTTCGTCATCCGCGCCCTGGAGCGCTCGGGCGACCTGAACCGCTCGCTCGAATTCCTGCCGACAGAGGAGGAAATCGCAGAGCGCCGCAAAGCCGGCGAGGGCTTGACGCGGCCGGAACTCGCCATCACGTTAAGTTACGGCAAAATCTGGCTGTACCGGGCGCTCATTCGCTCCAATGTGCCGGAAGATCCGTACCTCTCGACCGAATTGGCGCGCTATTTCCCGGCGCCGATCCAAAAGCGTTTCGCGGCCCGCTTGAAACGGCACCGCCTGCGCCGCGAGATCATCGCCACCGCGATCACCAATAGTTTGATCAATCGCATGGGACCGGTGTTCCCGGTGCGTGCCCAGGACGATACTGGCGCGGATCCGGCAGCCATTGCGCGCGCCTACAGCATCGCGCGCGAGGTGTTCGCCGCCCGCTACATCTGGACGCAAATCGAGGCGCTGGATAACCGCATCCCGGCGGCGGTGCAGTACACGGCCATGTCGCAGACCACGCGTCTGCTGCGGCACATGACCTACTGGTTGCTCGAAAATCGGCGCGCGGACCTCGACATCGAACGCGGCGTGCTGCGTTACGCCAGCAAAGTCGGGGAATTATTCCACGAATTGAGCAGCGTTCTCGCCATCACGGAGCTCACCCGGCTGCGCACGCGCCATGCCGGACTCATCCAGCAACACGTCCCGGAATCCCTCGCCGCCCGCATCGCCTCCCTGGATTCCTTGCACTGCGCCTTGGATTTGGTCGAAGTGGCGATGGCGGCACGGCTCGCAATAGGCTACGCCGCCAAGGCCTACTTCGATCTCGGCGAACGCATCGGACTCACGTGGATCAAGGAGCAAATCGAAAGTTTGGCGGCGGACGGGCATTGGCAGGCCGTGGCGCGCGGCACGCTGCGCGACAACCTGTACCAATTGCAGCGCCAGATAACCGGCGCGGTATTGAAATGCAAGGGCCGCGATGCGGGCGCGCGGGTCGGCACATGGATTGCGCGGCACGAGACGCCGGTGGACGCGCTGAAACGGGTGGTGGTCGATCTGCGTACCGGCTCACCGCCTGATTTCGCCACTCTGTCCGTTGCCCTGCAGGCGGTTCGGCGGCTGGCTCAGGATTGACGGTGTGAGCGCGAGCACCGCCGACTTCGGGCGTGATTACTTGCAGAATCGCATCACCCGCGAATTCGTGCTCGCGGCGCATATCGGCATCATGGTCGAGTCGGCCGACGATGCCGCGGTGGTGCTGAGCGCGCCGCTGACGCCGAATGCCAATTACAAGGGTACGGCGTTCGGCGGCAGCCTGTATTCGGTAGCGGTCTTGGCCGGCTGGGCTTGGGTGACGCGCTATCTGGCCGCGCGCGGCCTGCCGGCGGATGCCGTGATCCAGGAATCGAACATGCGCTTCTTGCGGCCGGTGCTAGGTGCGTTGCGCGCGCGCGCAGCGGCTCCAGCGGGCAACGAGATCGACAAATTCCGCAAAATGCTGCAGCGTGCCGGTCGCGGACGAATTAGTCTGCAGGTGGAAATAGGCAACAACCAAAGCGCGGCCGCGCTTTTTCACGGCGTGTTTGCTGCGGCGGTACGTCAACAGGAGGCTCCGTGCCTGGAAAACTGATTTTGGTCCGTCATGGGCAAAGTACCTGGAACGTAGAGAATCGCTTCACCGGCTGGCACGACGTAGATCTCAGCGACCTCGGCCGCCAAGAAGCGGCGCAAGCGGGGCAAGAGCTGCAGCGCGAACAAATTGAGCCGAATATTGCGTTTACTTCGGTGCTAAAGCGCGCGATCCGCACGCTCTGGTTGATACTCGATGTCACGGACCGCATGTGGCTGCC
>CAYRAC010000096.1:0-10102 GCA_964422045.1 uncultured Steroidobacteraceae bacterium | reverse complement strand
GGGCGGCCGATGACGGCCACTTTGGTGCCCGTCGTTTCAGGACCATCCCCTGGATCCGCCGTCAATCCGGCGAGCGCCGTCTCGAGCAGCGAGATCACCCCCTGATCGTGCGCGGCCGCGATAGGCTGCGGCTCGCCCAACCCAAGTTGGTGAAAATCGGCTACGGCAATGTCGTGGTCGAAACCCTCGGTTTTGTTGACCGCCAAGTACACTGGCTTGCCGCTGCGGCGCGCCAGCTGCGCCACGAATTGGTCTTGAGGCGTTACGCCGGCGCGCCCATCCACGAGCACGATGAGCCGATCCGCCTCGATGATCGCGCGCTCGGTTTGCGAAACCATCAGGCTCTCGATGTCGTCGGCGTTTTCGACCAAACCGCCGGTATCCACGACAATGCACGGAATGTCGGTGCGCCGCGCGAACCCATACTGGCGGTCGCGAGTAAGCCCCGGCAGATCGGCAACCAACGCATCACGCGTGCCGGTCATGGCGTTGAACAAGGTCGATTTGCCCACGTTGGGCCGACCGATCAATGCGACTACCGGCAGCACGACGCTACGGCGTCGGCGGAGTTATCGGCGGTGCTGCGGGCGCGGACTCGACAGGCGGCGCGGGCGCAGATTCGGCCGGCGTTGCGGGCGCAGCCGCAGGCGGCGCCGGGGAGGGCTCGGCTGCTGCGGGCGCTGCCGGTGAGGTCGCTGCCGGTGCGGGCGCAGGCTCGGCAGCAGGCACAGCAGCGTTTGCCGCGGCAGCTGCCAGGGGCGAGGCCCGATACGCGCCCAATTTGCCGCCGTCGGTCAGCACGACGATGGTATCGTCGAACGCCGCCGGCGAGTTGGTAATGCGTTCCTTGGCGATGCGTTCTCGGGCGACGAGCTCCCCGGTGATTTTGTCGAGCCAGTGCACGTAGCCCTGAAAGTCGGCCACCACGACCGCGCTGCTGGTCAACACCGGGGTGCTCAAACGCCGTAATTTCAATTTCTGATTGCGCCACAACTCCGACCCGTCGCGCTGACGAAGTGCAACCACGATGCCGTCGGATTGCGTCACATAAAGGTTGTCCGCATCGACCGCCAAGCCTCGATAGCTCGACATGTCGTGCGCCCACCAGATTTGTCCGGAATCGAGCGCAAGCATCGCGGTGCGTCCTTGGAATCCCGTGGCGAACACGTTATCGCCCACGGCGTGCACCTCAGAATCGATGTCCACCAGCCGATCGAGCTCCGTGCGGCCGTGCGGCGAAGCGAGTGCCGTATCCCAAACCGTATCGCCGTTGTTGAGCGAGACCGCCATTACCTTGCCGTTGTCGAAGCCGCTGATCGCCACTTCTTTGGCGATGATGGGCGTCGCTGTGCCGCGCAGACTGAGCCTTGGCACCTGTTGCTCGACCGACCACAGCTCCTTGCCGCTGTGTGCGTCCAAGCCATGCAGCCGGCCGTCCACGGAACGCACCACGACGATTTTTTCACTGACCGCCGGAGCCGACAGCAGCTCGGAATTGATTTTCGAGCGCCACAGCTCGCGGCCCGTGGCCCCGTCCAAGGCGACGACAGTGCCCTTGCTGCTGCCCAAAACGACCATGCCCGCACCAGCGCCCGGACCGGCTGAAATAGGAATCTTAAGCTTCTTCTCCCAGACGTGATGGCCCGTGTCGAGCGACGCGGCGAGCACCTCGCCCTTGTGCGAGGCGGCGAAGACCATGCCGTTGTCGATCGCAGGCCCCAACCCTAAGCGCAGCACAATCTGCTTCTTGCCGCCGCCGACGCCTTCGCTCCAAAGTTTCTTTACCGGCAGCTTCGCCGGAAATTTCACCAATGTCGCCGGCGGTTCGACGTCTTTGTCTTTGCTGCAGCCGGCCACGATCAGCAGCGCCGCCAGACCTAAGGGAAGCAGGGAACGCATCAGGGTTTTGCCTTGTTTGGAAAGTCGGCGGAAATAGCGGGCGGAGCCGCTGGGGCGGCACCGAGATCCTGAATCTTGAGTTCGAGCAGCGCGGAGTTGCTGCCGGCCGAGTCGGTCCCGAGAGCAGCCTGGTACTCGCTGAGCGCGTGAGCATTGTCCTTCTTCGCAAGATAGGCGTCGCCGCGCACCGCGTGGGCAGGCGCCGCGAAAGACGCCGCGATCGGGTCAGGCAAGGTTTTCAATGCATCGTCCGGTCGACCTTGATCGATCAACACCCGCGCCAAGCGCAGGCGCGCCACCTGCCGCAGCTCCGAGTCCTTCGAGTTGTTCATCACTTGCGTCAAAGGCGCAACCGCTTGGTCGAGGTGGCCGTCCTCCACGGCGATCCGCGCCAGGGTGAGCTGCGCCTGATCGGCATAGGGTGAGCTTGCGTAGTCCTTGATGAGGCCCGCCGCGATTTGCCGCGATTTGCTCTCATCGTTCGCCTGCATGGCAAGCGTCATGGCGCTGAATCGCGCCGCCGCTTGCAGGGCACGATCGTTGGTGTAGGTCTGGTAATAGCGGATACCGAAAAATGCTATTGCACCGGCGACAACCCCACCGATCAACCACGGGGCGTACTCCGTCGCCGCACGCTTGACAGCCTCCAATTGTTCGTCGTCGGTCAAATATTCTTCTGTCATGGCTTCTCCGCTACCCGCCCTTAAGACCCAACAAGACCCCCAAGCGTTCACTGAATTGCGCGATCGGCCATTCTTCTTGCGCCGATTCCTGGCGCAAGGCCTTTACAGCGGCCACGCCCCGGGCGATTTCGTCATCCCCCAATACGATCGCAAACTGCGCGCCGCTCTTATCGGCGCGCTTGAATTGCGTCTTAAAACTCCCGCCGCCGAGATTGATTTGCAGAGCGAGAGCCGGCCAGGCGTCGCGCAATTGCTCCGCTAGCTTGAAGCCTTCGATCTCGTGCTCACCGGCGAGCACCATGTACACATGCGGCGGCACGCGTTGTTTGCTCAACGCCTGTTTTTCGAGGAGCATCACGATCCGCTCCTGGCCCATCGCCCAGCCGATACCCGGCGTACTGACGCCGCCCAGCTGCGCCACCAACCCATCGTAGCGCCCCCCGGCACACACCGTGCTCTGCGAGCCGAGCGCGTCCGTCGTCCACTCGAAAACCGTTCGCGTGTAGTAATCGAGACCGCGGACCAGGTGCGGTTCGATATGATACTCGATGCCGGCACTGCGCAGGTGCGCGCACAGCGACTCGAAATGCGTGCGCGACTCTGCATCCAGGGAATCAAGCAAGCGCGGCGCTGCCGCGACGAGTCGCTGCATGTCCGGATTCTTGCTGTCGAGTATTCGCAGCGGATTGCCCTGCAGCCGGCGTTTACTGTCCTCGTCGAGCGCCGCCGCGTGCGCACTGAAGTAAGCGCTGAGCTGCTCGCGATAGGCGGCGCGCGACTCGGGAGTTCCCAAGGAATTGAGCAGCAGCTTGATGCGCGTCAGGCCCAGGCGGCGCAGCAAGCGCGCGGACAACAGAATCATTTCGGCATCGACATCCGGTCCGGGAAATCCGAATGCTTCTGCGTCGATTTGATGGAATTGGCGAAAACGTCCCGCCTGCGGTCGTTCGCGCCGGAACATCGGTCCCATGCACCACACGCGCAGCCGGCCCTCGCGCAGCATTCCATTCGAGATGACCGCGCGCACGATACCGGCAGTGGCTTCAGGGCGCAGCGTGATGTGGTCCTCGCCCTGATCGACGAAGCTGAACATCTCTTTTTCGACGATATCCGTGAAGTCGCCGATCGAGCGCTTGAACAATTGCGTCTGCTCGATCACGGGGACGCGAAACTCCTCATATCCGTAACCCGCGAAAACCTCTCGAGTGACACGCTCCAAGTGCTGCCAGGCAGGGATGTGCGCGGGCAACACATCGTGCACGCCACGCAGAGGCTCGATAGTCTTGCTCAACAGCGCGCTCCGGTCAGCCGATTGGTCGCGCGTTGCGCGTCTGCGCGGTGGGCGTCGACAGGCTGCGGGTATCGCGCCGCAAGACGCCGTCGGCGCCCGCCTCGAAGCGCGCCACGTCGCCGGCGACGAATTGCGGTCCGATGGCGACCGCACGGTTGTTGATCTCGAGTTGCACGCCGCTCGCAAAGCCCAGATACACGCGCATGGGCCCGTCACCGGCGATCGTTTTGACGCTATTGGCCCGACCGTTGCCGGCGTACGCGCGCCGGCCCGACGCATCGTGAATGTCCACCCAGGAATCGGCGGAAAAGCTCAGACGCAGCCGGGCGCGGCCGGTTCCTGCGGCCGCATCGGCGGCCTCCGCGCCGGCCGGTGGCGCGGCAGCACCCGAGGGCGCCGCGGCGCTTGCGCTCCCGGCTGCGGGGGGCTGCGCTGCGGCTAGCGCCGCAGCCGGTTTCGACTTCGACGTCGGCTGCGGCTGCGGCACCGGCTCGGCAGAGTTGGAGGCCGGAACGCTCGCCGGCGTGGATGCACGGACCGCTGTCCTGGCACCGCGCTGCTGCCACGGCTTCCACCACAGCACCGCCGCCAACAGCAAGATCGCCGCCGCGGTGCCGATCATTTGGGACTGGGATAGATTGATCACCGCCGGCGCTTCGCTCAGCATCCTGACACTGGCCGTTTCGTCCGGGGGCTTTGGCGCCGGCACGCGCGACGACTCGTAGGCCGCCAACATGTCATCGGCGGGCAGCCCCAAGAACGCCGCATAGCGTTTCAAATGACCCTTGGCGAACACCGGCGCCCCCACTCGCTGATAATCGTCGGCCTCGAGTGCGACGATGACCCAGTCATCTAGCAGTAATTCATCCGCTGCCTTTTGCGCACTCAATCCGCGCCTTTCGCGCTCAGCCTTGAGCCGTTGCCCGGCGGATGCCACGGGACCGGTCATCGATCGACGCCGGACCGCAGCATTTGCGCCTGCTCGGAGTTCGGAAACTCAGCTTGCACGCGCCGCGCATACGCCGCCGCTGCGGGCGCATCGCCCAGCTTGCGCTCGGCGCGGAATCCCAGCCAAAGCACCTCCGAGGAGGGCGGATTCGACGCCAAGTAGCGCACCACCGAATCGCGCGCCTGCCCGGCGTCGCCCCGATCCAATTCAATATTCCCGAGTTGCAGCAACGCTTCGGGCAAATTCGGACGAATCGCCAATGCCTGATTGAAATAGCGCTCCGCATCCACCAAATCGCCGGTGCTGCGCACGCAAACACCCGCATTGACCCATGCCACTTCGGGTGTTTGATACAAGGGACTGCGCGCAACCTGCTCGAACAGCTTCTCGCCCTCCACTGCTTTGCCGGTCCGGCACAGGAATCCCGCATAGGTGTTTTGAATATTCGGATCGCCCTTGCCCAACCGATACCCGGCCGAATAGGCGCGCTCCGCCCGTTTCACGTCGGTCAGCCGCTCGTACACCAGTCCCGCCGTCATCTGCACGTCGGCGTTGCCCGGGTCTTCTTGGAGCGCCTTCTCGATGAAATCCCGCGCGGCGGCCAATTTGCCGAGGCGTAAGTACTCGATCGCAAGCTGCATATTGGTCGCGGCGGTCACGGCCGGCGACGCCTTTTTGAAACCGGAATTGTTCGAGCAGGCCGCCAAGCAGCAGCCAAGAATCATCGCGAACATTGTCGCGGCACTGGGTTTCATCGAATCTCCGCCGGAGTGCGTGTTGCAGGAGCCAGTTTGCTGCCGAGCCGCACCAGCGTGCGATCCGTGACGCGCCCCGCCAACTGGCCGCACGCCGCATCGATGTCATCGCCGCGCGTCCTGCGAATCGTGGCGATGACGCCTCGTTCGTTGAGTATGTCGCGAAACTTGACGATGGTCTCCGCAGGCGAGCGACGGTAGCGCGTGCCCGGAAATACATTGAATGGAATCAGATTGAGCTTGGCAGGTTTGCCGCCGAGCCGCCGGGCGAGTTCGCGCGCGTGCTCGGGTTTGTCGTTGACACCGGCCAGCATGACGTATTCGAAAGTCACGCTGCGGCCGTTTTGCTTGTCGATGTAATGCCAGCAAGCGTTCAGCAGTTCGTCGATCGGATGCTTGCGATTGATGGGCACGAGCTCGTCGCGCAGCTTGTCGTTCGGGGCATGCAGCGACACGGCCAGCGCGACGTTGCATTCTTCCGCCAGCTTGTAGATCTGCGGCACCAATCCCGAAGTGCTCAAGGTGACGCGCCGCCGCGATAAGTCATAGCCCAAATCGTCGAGAAATATTCGCATCGCCGGCACGACATTGCGGTAGTTGGCGAGCGGTTCGCCCATTCCCATGAACACGATGTTGGTGATGTTGGCGCGCGCGTCGCCGCTGCGCCCATCGCCGTGGCCGGGGCGCGATTCGAGCAGCTCGCGGTGCGCCAGCCAGACCTGGCCGACGATTTCCGCGACGCTCAAGTTACGATTGAAACCTTGTTGGGCGGTCGAGCAGAAGGTGCAATCCATGGCACAGCCGACCTGGCTCGAGATGCATAAGGTGCCGCGATCGGGCTCAGGAATGTAGACCGTTTCGATTCCCTGCACTTCGTCCATGCGCAACATCCATTTGCGCGTGCCATCGCTTGATACCTGTTGGGTGACGATTTCCGGTACTTTGATCGTCGCGACGGCGTCGAGCTGCGTGCGAAAATCCCGCGCGAGATCGGTCATCGTCGAGAAGTCCGCCGCGCCCCGCCGATAGATCCACTTCATCAGTTGCCGGGCGCGAAACGGCTTGGCTTCAAGACGCGCCGCGACAAACGCCTCGAGTTCCGTGCGCGCAAGCCCGAGTAAATTCACGCGTTCGCCGGACACCAAGCAACTCTCCTTAAGCCAAGCCCTCGATACGCTAGCGCGTACGCGGGCAGAGCTCAATTTCACGGAAGAAGTAGGCGATCTCCTTCGCTGCGGTCTCGACAGCGTCCGATCCATGGACGATGTTCTCATCGATGCTGCTCGCCAAATCGGCGCGGATGGTGCCTTTGTCCGCCTTCTTGGGATCGGTGGCGCCCATGACCTCACGATTCTTGGCTATCGCACCCTCGCCTTCCAGAACCTGAACCATGACGGGTCCCGAGGTCATGAACCGCACCAAATCCTTGAAGAACGGGCGCTCGCGATGCACCGCATAAAAGCCCTCGGCTTCACGCTGCGACAGCTGCAGCATGCGCGCGGCCACCACACGCAAGCCCGCCTGCTCAAAGCGGCGATAGACCTCGCCGATGAGATTACGGCCGACGCCGTCCGGCTTGACAATGGAAAGAGTGCGCTCGATTGGCATGACGACCTCGGGTAAGTATAGGGAAGTACGCCCTATGCGGGCTGACAAAGACCGCGAAGTGTACTGGAGCCGAGTCGCTCAGGCAATTAGGAGGGTAACCGAAGTCCCTGTATTGCTTGGAAAAACCTAGGTTTGAATCAGCGCGTCAAACGTTGAAGCTCTCGCCGCAACCACATTCGCCCTTGGCCTTCGGATTCTGAAACTTGAACGCCTCGTTGAGGCCCTGCTTCACGAAATCGACCAGGGTCCCGTCAATCAGCGGCAGGCTCGTCGGATCGACCACGACCTTCACGCCCCGGGCTTCGAAAACAGCATCTTCGGGATGGATTTCGTCGGCGTAGTTCACGACATAGGCAAATCCCGAGCAACCGGTCTTTTTGATACCGACCCGCAGCCCAAGCCCCGCTCCGCGCTGCGCCAGGTGCGAGCGCACCCGATCAGCGGCCGATTCTGTCAACAATATCGCCATATCGTGCTGCCCTCTCGATACAGCCAGGAAACTGGCCTGAGCCTATACATAACACGCCACTCCTGCCGACGCACGGAACCAGGGCGCGTTTTAACTTCTCCTTAACGTTAAAGCTTATGTGGGGGCGCAAATCGGCGACTCAATTGCTTTGCGGCACCGCGCCACTGATCGCTGCGAGCCAGGCATCCTCGATGATCAACAAACGACCGCGCTTCTCGGCGGGCAGCGCAAAACGCGCGCTCAATTGCGCGAGGCCCTCGGGAAGAGAGGCGCGCGCGGCAAATCCGGGTGCGTGCGCCGCCAACCAGGCGGATACCGCTATGGTGTGTGGGCAGCCGAATGCGCGGAAGCGCGCCTCGCGAACGACTCCGGCGCTGACTGAGAGGTCGAATTGCACCCAGGTCCCGCGCGCGCGGCTGCCGGCGGCGCCGCGAACTACGCCGGGGCCGCTCAACTCGCCCGCGCCAGGGGCGGTCCTGAAATACTCGAGAGTCAATTCGTTGTAGTGCATGGACCGCTCAGGCCGCGCAGGCGCAGGAGCGCCTTGGCAACGACGGCGATGGCCGTATCGATATCGCTCTCGCGGGTGAAGCGGCCCAATCCGAAGCGCAGGCTGCTTTCGCTCAAGCGTTCATCACGGCCCAACGCTCGCAGCACATAGGAGGGCTCTGCTGAGCTCGAACTGCACGCAGCGCCGGTCGAGACGGCAATCTGCGGCCGCACGTCCGCAAGCAGACTTTCGCCCTCCACGCCCTCGAACGAAACATTGAGCAGCTGGGGCACGCAGCGCTCCGCGGCGCCGTTTCGCAGCGCACCGCCGAGCGCGGCCAAGCCCCGCCAAAGCCGTTCGCGCAATTCGGACAGGCGCTGCGCATCCACCTCTGCGTCATTCGCCAGTTCGAATGCCAAGCCCATGCCAACCGCTTGGTGCGTCGCCAGGGTGCCCGAGCGCAAGCCGCGTTCCTGGCCGCCGCCGAACTGCAGCGCAGACAGCTGCACGCCGCGCCGCGATACCAACAAGGCGCCGATTCCTTTCGGCCCATATACCTTGTGCGCCGAAAGCGACATCAGACTGGCTCCTGCAGCCGCGAAATCAACAGCGCACTTGCCGACGCTCTGTGCGGCGTCGACGTGCAGCTTTGCGCTGCCGTGGGCTGCGCAAACCGCGGCAATTGCCGCGATGTCTTGGATCGTGCCGGTTTCGTTGTTGACGTGCATGACGGATACCAGCACCGTGTCCGCCTGCAGCGCCGCCGCGACTTGGCTCGCATCGATCACGCCGCTCGAGTTCGGCGATAAGTAGGTTACGCGCCAGCCGCGCCGTTCGAGTTCGCGGCACGGATCGAGCACCGCCCGATGTTCGGTGCGCACCGTGACGATGTGCCGGCCCTGGCCGCGGTAGTACTGCGCGACGCCGAAGATCGCCAAGTTGTCGGCTTCAGTCGCGCCGGATGTCCAAACAACCTCCTGAGGGATGGCGCCGACCCTTGCCGCCACCTGCGCGCGCGCCGTCTCGATCAGCGCGCTCGCCGCCTCGCCATAGTCGTGGCTCGCCGACGCCGCATTGCCGAACTCACCGTCCGCGTCCAGGCATTTCGCCATCGCCGCGGCCACCCGCGGATCGACCGGCGTCGTTGCCGCATAGTCCAAATAGACGGATCTGCTCATTCGCCCCGCCGCTGCGCCGCTTGTCCCCGCCGCCCCTGCACCGCGCTCAGGATGCCGCGCAGAATATTGAGTTCATTGCGGTCGAGTTGCGCGCGATTGAACAATCGCCGCAAGCGCTCCATGAGATGCCCGGTACGGTCCTCGAACTGGATTTCGTTGAGGACTTGATGCAAATGCGAGTAGAGGTGCTCGACTTCCCCGGCCGCTGCCAGCGGCAGTTCCAGCTGCACGTGCGAGCGCGGCTGCTCGCGCGCCATGAAAATCTCGTAGGCCAGAAGCTGCACCGACATGGCCAAATTGAGCGAACAATACTCAGGGTTGGCCGGGATGCGCACCAACACATTGCAATGATTCAAGTCCTCGGTGCCGAGGCCGTAGCGCTCGGAACCGAACAGCAGGGCCGCCTGACTGTCGTCCGGCAAACCGACGATACGGCCGGCAATCTCGCGCGGCGTGGTGAACTCCCAGTAGTGCGAGCGCGGACGCGAGGTCGTTGCCGCGACAAAATGCGCATCGCCGATGGCCTCGTCGAGCGATTCGACGACGCGCGCGTGATTGAGAACATCGTCGGCGCCCGCCGCCAGCGCTACTGATTCCGCGTGGGGAAAGGAACGCGGACGCACCAGCACCAAGTCGGTCAGCGCCATGTTTTTCATGGCGCGCGCCACCGAGCCGATATTCCCAGGATGGCTCGGATCGATGAGGACGATGCGTACCTTGGCCGTCATGCTGTTATTCTAGCGCCACCCTATGCAGCCACTCCTCAATATCGGCATGCGT
>CAYRAC010000095.1:0-10147 GCA_964422045.1 uncultured Steroidobacteraceae bacterium | reverse complement strand
CGCGAGCACCGGCATCACGGCGATCAGCAGGTAGGCGGTAATCAGCCACGACCAGCAGAACAGCGGCATCTTCAGCAAATTCATGCCCGGAGCCCGCATGTTCATGATGGTCACGATGACATTGATCGCGCCCATGATCGACGAGATACCCATCATGTGAATGGCGAAGATCAGCATCGGAAAGCTGTCCCCGGTCTGCAGCGACAGCGGCGGATAGAGAGTCCAGCCGCCGGCCGGCATCCCGCCCGGCACGAACATCGTCGACAGCAACAGGGTGAAGGCGAACGGCAGGATCCAGAAGCTGAAGTTGTTCATGCGCGGCAGCGCCATGTCGGGCGCGCCGATCTGCATTGGGATCATCCAGTTGGCGAGCCCGACGAACGACGGCATGACCGCGCCGAAAATCATGACCAGCGCATGATTGGTGGTCATTTGATTGAAGAATTCGGGTTGCACCAGCTGCAGGCCGGGCTGGAACAATTCCGCCCGTATGATCATCGCCATGGCACCGCCGATGAAGAACATGATCAGGCTGAACACCAGGTACATCGTGCCGATGTCCTTGTGATTGGTGGCGAACAGCCAGCGCTTGATGCCGGTGGCCGGCTGGTCGTGGTGGTCGTCATGAGCGGTGTCGCTCGCGTGGGCATTGGCCATGTTGCTTGAGCTCTCTATGAGTTACGATCGATTCTTAGTTGGTTGCGGCGGGCAATACTTGCGCGGAGCGGGGCGGCTCTGCATCTTTTGCCGCGGCTTGCTTCGCCGCCGCTTTCTGCTGCTCGACCCATGTCTTGAAATCGTCCGGCGTGCGCACGTCGACGACGATGGGCATGAAACCATGGTCGCGGCCGCACAGTGCCGCACATTGCCCGCGGTAGAGGCCTTCCTTGCCCGCGTCGACCTTGAACCATAATTCATTGACGAAGCCCGGGATGGCGGAGCGCTTGGCGCCGAAGTCCGGCACCCACCAGGCATGGATCACATCCTGCGAGGTGAGCAGCAGCCGCACTTTGGTGCCGCTCGGGATGACCAAAGGCTTGTCCACTTCCAACAAATAGTTGGGCACGGTCTTCGGGTCGATGCCCGAATGCAACTGGCGTGCGAAATTCGAGTCGCGTGCCAGAGTCGAGAAGAAATTGACCCCCTCGCCGGCATCCATGTATTCGTACTGCCATTTCCACTGATAACCCGTGACGCGGATCGACAGTTCGGAATTTCGAGTGTCCTCCATCATGAGGATGACTTTCGCCGCCGGCACGGCCATCGCCACCAAGATCAGCACCGGAATGATGGTCCAGATGATTTCGACCTTGGTGCTGTGCACCAAGCTGGTGTCCGCAATGGCACCTTGAGAGTGACGAAATTTCACCAGCGCGTAGATCATCACCCCGAACACCACGACTGCGATGGCAACGCACACCCAAAAAACTTCCATGTGCAGCGCATAGATGTCGCGGCTCAAACCGGTGACGCCCAGCGGCAAATTGTAGCCGTTCGAGGTGTTGGCTCCCGCCTCGGCAGCCCAGCCTACGGCGGCTGAGCAGAGCGCTCGCGCTCGCCATTTCAAGGCTTGAGAACTGCTGTGGTCATCGCCTCTGGTAACGCTCATCTACACGGATCCCCTAAGTTCTATCGATTTCAAGCGGCGGCGACTCATTCATGCCGCCAACCAAGTTACGCAAACGTACCGCCAGGCGACGGCGGTCCTCCTCGGTGAGGAAACTGCCCACTTCGTAAGCCCGTCCGCGACTCTCGATCGTCAGTTGACTGGTGCTGTTGCGCCACGGCGGACTGCGGAGTCTAACCTTCGCCCAATGCCGCGCAAACTCTTGTTTTTCGGCGCCGTGCCGCGAACGGGTGACCAGACTGATTTGCGAGTCCGAGATCAGCACGGTTTGCGTGTATTTGCCGCGCCGCATGCTGGCTCGCAACGCGAGCCCCAGCGCCAGCATCTCGAGCGCCCAGAACGGCAGTACCGGCCAAAAGCCTTGGAACACGAAAATAAGCGCAAATCCGAGGGAAAACAGGCAAGTAGAGCCGAAAAACAGCACCGCGCCCGCAGGCTTCAGCGAACAGTTCGGCGCGAGTTCGATGCGCTGTTCCATGGCCGCTAGGATAACGTAAGCTCAGCGCCGCGCCAAAGCCTGCGCGCCTCACGGCCGGCTCCTCGAACGCAACTCGCGCCGCAAGTCCTCGAGCGATACGGCAGTCCCGTCGCCGCGCCCCGGCGGCGCCGTGACCGGCGTCCAGGCATGTCCGTACACGACCTCGAAGGTCGCCGGCAAACGGCCGTCCTGCCGGTACGCCTCATAGGCGTTCTGCATTGCTGCGTATCGCCGCCGCCCGGTGAGGCCGCGGGCTCTGCCCATCGTGGCGTTGTGTGCGCCGGTCGCCTTGAGGTCGGCGGCGACCTGGCGAACGTCAAGATAGCTCAAGGTATAACGCTCCACGTCGAGGACCGGCGCCGCGAAGCCGGCGCGCACCAGCGCGTCCCCGACATCGTGCATATCGATGAATTGGTTGACGTGGGTGTACGAATCAACCGCACTGAAAGCGCCGCGCAGTTCGCGCAGCGTGTCGGGGCCCAAGGTGGTGAAGCTCAGGAGCCCCTGCGGCGCCAGCACGCGGCGAAATTCCGCGAACACCCGATCAAGATCGCACCACTGCAGCATGAGATTGCTCACCACCAAATCGACGCTGCCATCTGCCAGCGGTAGCAGCGCCGCGTCCGCGCGCACGCGCGCGAAACGGCGCAGCCACGCTTGCCGGCGGCCTGCCGCCTGCAGCATGCGTTGCGAGGTGTCGAGGGCGATCACCTTCGCATGGGGATAGCGCCGCGCGAGAGCCCGCGCTGCGTAGCCCGTGCCGGCACCCGCGTCGAGCACCACCCGCGGAGTCAGCGCCGTGAAATCGAGGCGCGCCAACAGATTGTCGCGCACCTCGGTCTGCAGTACGGCAGCGTCGTCGTAGGTGGCGGCGCTGCGATCGAAAGCGCGCCGCATCCGTGTGGTATCGAGGGCGTAGGCGGCGGCTTCATCCGGGATGTTCACACCATGGCCGCTGTGTTCTGCGCCCCGGCGGGGGCTTCCGCGGCAATCTTCAAGCGCCTGAACAAGGCTTGATCCGCGGCCGTGTCCGGATTGCCGGTGGTGAGGAGTTTCTCGCCGTAAAAGATCGAGTTGGCTCCGGCCAGGAAGCACAGCGTTTGCAGCTCGTCGCTCATTTCGCCGCGGCCTGCCGACAGGCGCACATGGCAGAGCGGCATGAGAATGCGCGCGACCGCGACGCTGCGCACGAAGTCCAAGGGATCGAGTGCCGGCGCATGCTGCAAGGGGGTGCCGGCAACGCGCACCAGCCGGTTGATGGGAACACTTTGCGGATGCTGCGGCAGGGTCGCAAGAATGTGCAGCAGCTCGGCGCGGTCTTGCGGCTCCTCTCCCATGCCGACGATGCCGCCGCAGCAAACGCTCATGCCGGCATCGCGCACGGCTTGCAGCGTGTCGAGCCTATCCTGGTAGGTGCGGGTGCTGATGATTTTCCGATAATAGCCGGGCGAGGTATCGAGATTGTGGTTGTAGTAGTCGAGGCCGGCCGACTTGAGCTCGCGCGCCTGCGCGGGCGACAGCATGCCGAGCGTCGCGCAGGTCTCCATCCCGAGGGACTTGACTGCGCGCACCATGGCGAGCACTTTGCGCAACTCCTTGGGCTTGGGTGCTCGATAGGCCGCGCCCATGCAAAAGCGGGTTGCGCCCGATTGCTTGGCGGCCCGAGCACTCGCCGCGACGCGTTCAATTTCAAGCAGATCCTCGGTTTCCAACCCGGTTTCGAAGCGCACGCTTTGCGGACAGTAAGCGCAGTCTTCAGGGCAGGCGCCCGTCTTGATGCTGAGCAGCGTGCTGATCTGCACGCTGTTCGGCACTTGAAAACGGCGGTGCACCGTCTGTGCGGTGAACAAAAGGTCCATGAACGGCAGCGCGAACAGATCTTGCACTTCCGCGAGCGTCCAATCGTTGCGTACCGTCACAATCGCCCCTTGAATGCGCGCTCGAGGCGCGTCGGATCGAGTATTCGACGCGCGCGGCGTTGAGTCAACGATTGACCGGCTGCCCGTTCTGGGCACGCGTGTCGGGTATGACCACCATCTGTAACGGGGAATCGCCCCACGCCGCGATAGCCGCCGCGCAATAGGCCGCGTCGTAACGTCCGCGGAAAGACTGCTTGGGTGAATACTTCTCGCAGTCCATCGACAGCGCCCGCAACTGCGGCGGCGTCAGTTTTTCGACCTCAGGAGAGTGCAACAGCCGCACCGGAGCGAGATCCGCGCCGCCGCAGGCGCTCAATAGCGCACCGATCGCGACCAGACGCATGCGCGGCCGTCGCCCGGCCTGCGGCGCAGCGCCGTCAGCGTGCAAACTGGTATTCCAAGGCCATGCCTATGAAAACCGCCATGCCGAAATAGTTGTTGTTGAGGAACGCGCGAAAGCAAGCGTCGCGATCGCGATCGCGGATCAGCCACAACTGATAAATGAAAAACGCGGCCCCGGCACCGAGACCCGCCAGGTACCAATAGCCCATGTTGATCATGCGCCCGACCAGATACAGCGCGAGCAGGGTCATCACCTGCAGCAGTGCGATGATGTGGCGGTCCGAATCGCCGAACAGAATGGCCGTGGAGCGCACGCCGATGGCGATGTCATCGTCGCGATCGACCATGGCGTACATCGTGTCGTAGACGGTCACCCACAGCACATTCGCGAGCAGCAATAAGATGGCGACGCGCGGCACCTGCTCGATTTGCGCCTCGAACGCCATCGGGATTCCCCAGCCGAATGTCAGCCCGAGGTACATCTGCGGTACCGCCAGGAAGCGTTTGACGAACGGATAGGTGATCGCCAGGAAGCCGCCCACGACGGCCAGCAACAGGGTCGATTTGTTGAGCTGCAGCGCGAGCATCAGGGCCGTCAAGGACAGAAGTGTAAACAGCAGCAAGGCTTCCAGCGTCGAGATGCGGCCGGCCGCCAGCGGGCGATCCCTGGTACGGGCCACGCGCGGATCGAAGCTGCGATCCGCATAGTCGTTGATGGCGCAGCCGGCGGATCGCATCAGCACCGTTCCCGCCACGAAGATGATGAAGATGAGCGGCTTCGGCTTGCCGCGGCCGGCGATCCACAGCGCCCACAACGTCGGCCACAGCAGCAGCCAGATGCCGATCGGGCGGTCCAAGCGCATGAGGCGCGCGTATTCGAGCAGCCCGCCGAGGATTTTCGGCAGTTCATGCGTCGTGAACGGATGAAAGCGCACGCGATACGCAAACCAGCGCCAGCGCGCGGCGATCCGCTGTATCAACTCATCCCCGGAGCGCGGCAGGGTCATGCGCTATTCTACCCGACCCTGCCGTATTGCTCCGCATGCCCCACCCAGCGGCTGATGAGCGGCAACACATGCGGCTGCCAGTCGCGCAGCAAGGTTTCCGCGGCGATCTGCACTCGGGGCAGCAGATCGGCATCGCGTAATAAATCGGCAACGCGCATTTGCGCGAGTCCGGTCTGACGGGTGCCCAACAATTCACCGGGGCCGCGCAATTCGAGGTCGCGCCGCGCAACTTCGAATCCATCGTGGGTGCCGCGCATGACCGCGAGCCGCTCGCGCGCGAGCGGCGACAGCGGCGAGCGGTACAGCAAAAGACAGGTGCTCGCGTGCGCGCCGCGGCCGACGCGGCCGCGCAGTTGGTGCAATTGCGCAAGTCCCATGCGCTCGGCGTTTTCGATGACCATCACCGTCGCGTTGGGCACATCCACTCCGACTTCGATGACCGTGGTCGCCACCAGGAGCTGGATTTTCCCGTCCTTGAAACGCCGCATCGCGCTTTCCTTGGCACTCGCCGGCATGCGGCCGTGCACCAGTCCGACGCCGAGTTCGGGCAGCGCGGCGGCCAAAGCGGCCGCCGTTTCCTCGGCGGCCTGATAGGGCATTTCCTCGGATTCATCGATCAGCGGGCAGACCCAGTAGGTCTGCCGTCCATCGAGGCAGGCGCTGCGAATTCGCTGCACCACCTCGTCACGGCGCGCTTCGGCGAGCACCACGGTCGTCACCGGCGTGCGCCCCGGCGGCAACTCGTCGATCACGGAAACATCGAGGTCCGCATAAGCAGTCATGGCCAGTGTGCGCGGAATGGGTGTTGCAGTCATGATCAACTGATGCGGCTGATGGCCGCCGGCTGCGCCCTTTTCGCGCAAGCTCAGGCGTTGATGAACGCCGAAGCGATGCTGCTCATCGACGATCACGAGGGCCAGAGCGGCGAACTCGACGCTCTCCTGAAACAGCGCGTGGGTGCCGACCACGATCGGTGCATGACCTTCGCGAATCCCTTGCAGCACGGCGCTGCGCGCCTTGCCTGTTTGCCGTCCCGTCAGCAGCGCAACGGCGACGCCCAACGGTTCGAACCAACGCCGGAAGTTCTGCGCATGCTGATCGGCGAGCAGTTCCGTCGGTGCCATCAGCGCCACTTGGCGGCCGTTCTCGACCGCCCGGATCGCGGCCAAGGCCGCAACCAGCGTCTTGCCGCAGCCGACATCGCCCTGCACCAGGCGCAACATCGGTTTGCCGAGCACCAAGTCGGCTTCGATCTCGAGCAGCGATCGCTGTTGCGCAGCCGTCAATCGAAACGGCAACGCGGCCAACAATTTCGCCTTGAGCGTGCCGTTCGATTGCAATGGCCAGCCCGGATCGCTCTGGATTCGCCGGCGCAATAACTTGAGCGACAATTGATGCGCCAGCAACTCTTCGAAAGCCAGGCGCCGCTGCGCCGGATGCCGCCCGCCCAGCAACAGCTCCACCGGCGCATCCTTGGGCGGACGATGCACGTAGTGCAAGGCGTCGTGCAAGGACGGCAGGCGCGAATCCGCAAGCACCGCGGCCGGCAACCAGTCCTCGATGTCGCCGGCCGCCGACTGATCGAGCGCCAATCCGACCAACAGCCGTAGACGTCCCTGGGTCAGGCCCTCGGTCAAAGGATAAATGGGCGTCAGGTGTTCTTCGCTCGCCGCCGCGGCGCCGGGGTCGACGCGCCGGTATTCGGGGTGCACCATCTCGAGGCCATTGGGACCGCGGCGCGCCTCGCCGTAACAGCGAACGCGCGCACCGCGCGCGAGACCCGCTTGCTGCTGTGCCGTGAAGTAGAAGAAACGCAGCGTCACAAAGCCCGAGCCGTCGCCGATCTTGCACAGCATCTGCCGGCGCCCGCGAAAAATGACTTCGGTGAGCAAGACCTCGCCTTCCACCGCCGCGCGCTGCCCCGCGCGCAGCTCGCCCAAGGGGACTAGGCGCGTGCGGTCTTCGTAGCGCTGCGGCAGCAGAAACAGCAGATCCTGGGTGGTCAGCACACCCAGCGCGCGCAGCTTCAGCGCGAGGCTGTCGCCGACGCCGCGCAGTACCGTGATCGGTTTGAGCACGGTCACAGAGCGACGATGCACTCCACTTCGACCTGTGCGCCGCGCGGCAGCGCGGCGACGCCGACGGCGGCGCGCGCGGGATACGGCTCGCGAAAATATTCGGCCATGATCTTGTTGACGAGTCCGAAGTGGGATAGGTCGATCAAGAACACCGTCGCTTTGACGACGTCATCGAGGCTCGCGCCCGCCGCCGTGACAATGGCTTTCAAGTTGTCGAAGACCTGGCGCACCTGTGCCTCGATGTCGCCGTTGACCAACTCCTTGGTCGCGGGGTCGAGCGGAATCTGGCCCGACACCCAAATCGTGTTGCCGACGCGCACCGCCTGCGAATAGATGCCGATGGCAGCGGGCGCAGCGGGCGTCGAGATGATTTGTTTGCTCATAGGTTCAGGCCAAGGTGCGCGATACGCGCTGCACGTCGGGCATGCGCCGAACGGTTTTGATGACGCGCGCCAGGTGCTTGCGATCGCGCACCTGGAGCTGAAATTTGAGAGAGGAGCTGTTCACGTCGCGTTCTTCCAACGATACCTGGTCGATATTGGTTTCCGTGCCCGCGATGCTCGCCGCCACCGCCGCCAGCACGCCCACCCGATTGTTGATTTCCAGCTGGATCTCGCAGCTGAACAACCGGCCTGCCGTCCCTTCCCAAGCCACCGACAGCCACTTCTCCGGCTGCTTGCGGTATTCGGCCAGATTACCGCAATTCTGACGGTGAATCATAACGCCGCGGCCGGCGCTCAAGTACGCCATGATGGGATCGTTCGGGATCGGAAAGCAGCAGCGTGCGTAGGTGACCAATAGACCTTCGGTGCCGGCGATCATCAGCGGACCGCTGTTCCCGGCCTGTTCGCCGCCGTCGTGCGCCGGCTGCAGGCGCCGCGCGACCAAGGGTGCCAGGCGTTCGCCCAAGCCGATTTTCTCGTACAGCTCGGCCGCATCCTTCAAATTGAGTTCCTTCACCACCGCATCGATTTCCGCCGCCGGAATCTTCTTCAGGTTGAGCGAAAATTCCTCCAACGCTAGGCCGAGCAACCGCTTGCCGAGTTCCAGGGCTTCGCCGCGCTTCAAGTTCTTGAGATATTGGCGGATCGCGGCGCGCGCCTTGGCGGTAACCAAGAAACTCGACCACGAAGGATTCGGCGTCGCTCCCTTGGCGGTGATGATCTCCACCGTTTGGCCGTTGCGCAACGGCGTGCGCAACGGCACCAGGCGCCGGTCGACCTTGGCGGCCACGCATCGGTTGCCGACATCGGTATGAATGGCGTAGGCGAAATCCACCGCCGTAGCGCCGGTCGGCAGGCGCAGGATTTTGCCCTTCGGCGTGAACACGTAGACCTTGTCCGGAAATAGATCGACTTTGACGCTTTCGAGGAATTCCTCGGAGCTGCCGCCTTCCTGAATCTGTACCAGACTCGCCAGCCACTCGCGCGCGCGGTCATGCTCGACGCCGCCGAAGGTGTCGCCGCCCGATTTGTACTTCCAATGCGCGGCGATTCCGGACTCCGCGACGCGGTGCATCTGTTCGGAGCGTATCTGCACTTCGATGGGTACGCCGTTCGGCCCGAACAGCGTGGTGTGCAACGACTGATAGCCGTTGACGCGCGGAATGGCGATGTAGTCCTTGAAGCGCCCCGGCATCGGCTTGTAGACGCTGTGCGCCAGACCCAGGGTTCGATAACAGGTATCCGCGCTGTCGACGATGATGCGAAAGCCGTACACGTCGACCATTTCGTTCAAGGAAATCTTCTTGTTCTGCATCTTGCGGTAGATGCTGTACAGATGCTTTTCTCGGCCCTCGACGCCGCCGCTGACTCCGGCTTTCTTCAAGGTCGCCTTGAAGGTCTCGGCGATCTTGCCGACGAATTCCTTCTGGTTGCCGCGTGCGCGCTTCAGTTCGCGCTCCAGAACTCTGTAACGGTACGGATACAGCGCCCGGAAGCCCAAGTCTTCGAGCTCGAGCTTGACTGCGTACAGCCCGAGGCGCTCGGCGATCGGCGCATATATTTCCAACGTTTCGCGCGCGCTGCGCCGGCGCTTGACCGGCGGCATCACGCCGAGCGTGCGCATGTTGTGCATCCGGTCGGCGAGCTTGACCATGATCACGCGGATATCGCGCACCATCGCCAGCAGCATTTTGCGAAAGCTTTCGGCTTGCGCCTCCTGCCGGTTCTTGAACTGGATCTGGTCCAGCTTGCTGACGCCGTCGACCAGCTCGGCGACGACCTGCCCGAAGATCGACGCGATCTCAGCCTTGGCGGTTGGCGTGTCTTCGATGACATCGTGCAGGATCGCGGCCACCAACGTGTCGGCATCCAAGCGCAAATCGGCGAGGATGTCGGCCACCGCGACCGGGTGGGTGATGTACGGCTCGCCCGAAACGCGCTTCTGGCCGTGGTGCTTTTCGGCCCCGAATTCGTAGGCTTCGCGTACCCGCTCTACTTGAGCGGGAGACAGGTAGGCTTCGAGTTTGTCTAAGAGCTGACTGATCCCGGTGGAGCGTCTTCCACCGGGTAGGAAACCGAGTATGGAAGACGCATAGTCCATCGTCGCTCTTAAATTAGCCGGTCTTGGTTAGTCCCCAAGGCCGAGTTGCGGGGCGCGGAAATCCGAAGGCATGTCGAGCTCGCTCACCGGCTGCTGTACCGGCTCTTCGGGCTCTTCCAACATCTCCAGGGTGATATTTCCGGCGGCAATCT
>CAYRAC010000094.1:0-10155 GCA_964422045.1 uncultured Steroidobacteraceae bacterium | reverse complement strand
CACTTGATGCAGCTTTCGGTGACCACGAATGCCATTGACTTACCCTTCTCTTGATCTACTGGATATGAATACTACCCGACCGCGCCGCTTTTGGCGGCAGGGTCAGGATTTCAGCCGGCGGTGCAATTCGACGAAATGGTGATCTTCGCGGCCGGCCGCGCGATCCTCAAAGAACTTGCGCAGCGTGAACTCGCCGCTCGGAAACGCGAGCTCCGTCCACGGAATTTCGGCCTCATCGTACAAGGCGACCTCCAGACTCTCGGGCCCGGGCGCAAATTCAGGCTGCAATAACTTCGCGCGGAACATCACGTGCACCTGGCTCGCGCCGGTCACGCTCGCGACCGCCAGCAGCGAGCCGATTTCGACCTTCGCCAGTGCCTCTTCGTAGCATTCGCGCGCGGCCGCCGCCTGCAAGGATTCACCGTTTTCCATGAAGCCGGCCGGCACCGTCCAAAATCCGAGCCGCGGTTCGATGGCGCGGCGGCAGAGCAAGATTTTATTCTGCCACTCAGGCACGCATCCTAAGACCAGCAGAGGGTTCTTGTAATGCACCACGCCGCAGCTCGAACAAACGAAGCGCGGCAAATGGTCCCCGGCGGGGACTTTGAATTCAACGGGAGAGCCGCAGTTGCTGCAGAAATTCAATTGAGGTCCATAAAATAAAATTCTGGTGCCCGGAGAGGGAATCGAACCCACACGGTGTCACCACCACCGGATTTTGAGTCCGGCGCGTCTACCAGTTCCGCCATCCGGGCATGCCAGACCGAGCAGTATATGCGATCGGGGCTCTTGGTAGAATGCAAAACTTAAATGCAACGTACGGACTTTCACTTCGATCTCCCCCGGGATCTCATTGCCCAATGGCCCACGGCACGGCGTTCCGATAGCCGGCTGATGGTGCTGGACGGCGCCTGCGGATCGCGGCGGGATCTGCAATTCCGCGATTTTCCGTCGCTGTTGAGCCGCGCCGATTTATTGGTTTTCAACGATACGCGCGTGATACCGGCGCGGGTTTTCGGCGTCAAGGAGAGCGGCGGCCGCGTCGAAATTCTGCTCGAGCACGCCGTGACGGCGAACACCGCCCTCGTGCATCTGCGTGCCAGCAAGGGATTGAAGTCGAATGCCGTGGTGAAGCTTGCGGGCGGGCACACCGCAAGCATGCTGGGACGCGAAGGCGAGTTGTTTCGTTTGCAGTTCTCGTGCGAAGTTGCCACATTCTTCGAGACGCACGGCGAGATCCCGCTGCCGCCCTACATCGAGCGCCAAGCGCAAAGCGCCGACCGTGAACGCTACCAAACCGTGTATGCGCGCAGCCGCGGCGCAATCGCGGCGCCGACTGCGGGGCTGCATTTCGATGCCGACACCTTTGCCGAGCTTGCAGCACGGCAGATTCACCACGTCTTCGTCACGCTGCACGTTGGCGCCGGTACGTTTGCACCGGTGCGGGTCGATGACGTCGAATCTCACGAGATGCACGAGGAATACATGACGGTGCCCGCGGCCGCCTGCGACGCGATCAACGCGACGCGCGCGGCGGGCGGCCGGGTGATTGCGGTGGGCACGACGGTCGTCAGGAGTCTGGAAACGGCGGCTCACGCCAGCCCTCGCGGCATCGCGCCGTACCAGGGATCGACACGCATATTCATCAAGCCAGGCCACCGATTCCGCGTGGTGGACGCGATGCTGACGAATTTTCATTTGCCGGAGTCGACGTTGTTGATGCTGTGCTCGGCCTTCGTCGGACGCGAACCGCTGCTCGCGGCCTACAGCCATGCGGTGCGCGCAAAATACCGATTTTTCAGCTACGGTGACGCTATGTTCCTGACACCCTCGGCGGCGGCGCGGGAGCCTGCATGAGCGCCGCTCTTGGGCCGATGCAATTCGAGTTGCTGGCACGGGATGGCGCGGCGCGGCGCGGCCGCCTCAAGTTCCCGCGCGGCAGCGTCGAGACACCGGCGTTCATGCCGGTCGGTACCTACGGCACGGTCAAAGCCATGACCCCCGAGGATCTTGAAGCAATCGGCGCGCAAATCGTGCTCGGCAACACGTTTCATCTGTTTCTGCGTCCGGGCCTGGAGGTCATCGCGGCGCATCAGGGGTTGCATCGCTTCATGCATTGGCGGCGGCCGATCCTCACTGATTCGGGCGGCTTTCAAGTGTTCAGCTTGGCGCAGATGCGCAAAATCACCGAAGAGGGTGCACATTTCCGCTCGCCGGTGGACGGTGCACAGGTGTTCCTGTCACCCGAGGAATCGATGCGCATTCAGCGGGTCCTGGGCTCGGATGTGGCCATGAGTTTCGATGAATGCACGCCCTATACGGCAAGCGAAAGCGAAGCCCGCGCGTCCATGGAATTGTCGATGCGCTGGGCCGCGCGCGGCTTTCGGGCGTACTACCGGACGGAGTCTCCAGGCACGCTCTTCGGCATCGTTCAGGGCGGTATTCATCCGCAGCTGCGACTAGCCTCGCTGGCCGCGCTCGAGGAGCTCGGATTCGCGGGGCTTGGCGTGGGCGGGCTGGCGGTCGGCGAGAGTCAAGCCGAGCGCGAACTGGTGCTCGATGGCCTGGTGCCGCACATGCCGCTGCACAAACCGCGCTATCTGATGGGGGTCGGACGCCCGCTGGACATCATCGAGGCGGTGCGCCGCGGCATCGACATGTTCGACTGCGTGATGCCGACGCGACATGCGCGCAACGCCCATCTGTTCACGCGCGGCGGAGTGGTGAATATCCGCAACGCCGTGCATCAACGGGATACCGGGCCGATTGAGGAGGCTTGCGCTTGCTATACCTGCCGCAACTACAGCCGCAGCTATTTACGCCATTTGGACAAGTGCGGCGAAATATTGGGGGCGCAACTCAATACCATCCATAACCTGTATTTCTATCAACGCCTGATGCGCGAGATTCGCGCGGCGATCGAGAGCGGCCGGTTCGAGAGCTATGCGGCCGAGTTCTATGCTTTGCAGGCCGCCGCGGACGCGCGTTAAGTTTGTGCACGTCTGCTGTATACTACGCCGCTTTGTGTCGTGGCGTCCGCCGCCAAAAACGAGTGTAACCCTATGGATTTCTTCATAAATGTAGCCAAAGCGCAGGCAGCCGGTGCCAGTGGCGGGCAGGGCGGATTGGTCAGCATGTTGATGTTCGTACCGATCCTGGCCATATTTTACTTCCTCATCATCAGGCCGCAGAACAAACGCGCCAAAGAGCAGCGCGAGATGATTTCCAAGATCGTCGCCGGCGATGAAGTGGCGACCACCGGCGGCATTCTCGGCAAGGTTGCCGAAGTGGGCGATCAGTTCCTCACGCTGGAAATTGCCAGCGGCGTCCACGTCAAGCTGCAGAAATTCCAAGTCGCCCAGGTGCTGCCAAAGGGCACGGTCAAGAGCGCATGAATTCGTACCCGCGCTGGAAGATCGCGTTGGTCGCGATCGTGCTACTGATCGGCATTCTTCTGGCGGTGCCCAATCTGTTCGGCGAGGAGAGCGCGCTGCAGCTCGCGCGCGACCGCGCCGCCGTGCTCGATGTCGATCGCACGGCGGTCGAGCAAATCCTCAAGGAAAAAGGCGTCACGCCGAGCGGCGCGTTTCTCGATCAGGGACGCCTGACGCTGCGCTTCAGCAGCAAGGCGGATCAGCTGAAGGCCCGCGATCTGATCAACGAGGCGCGTCCCAATCAATTCACCATCGCGTTGTCCGAGGCATCGCGCGTTCCGGAGTGGATGCGCAACCTGGGCCTGAGCCCGCTGAAATTGGGACTGGATCTTCGCGGCGGCGTCGATCTCGTGTACCAGGTCGACGTGCAGGGCGCCGTCAAGCAGCTCCTCGATCGCCACGAGCAGGATTTTCGCGCGTCGCTGCGCAGCGCGCACGTTCAGTACCAGGATGTTCTGGTCGATTATCCCGGCTTTCGCGTGCGGGTGTTGTTTCGCGATGCCGAAGCCCTCGCCAAGGGCCGAGCGGCGATTGTGGCGGACAACCGCAACCTGACGTTGACCGACGCCACCGTCGACGGCGCGCCCGCCCTGGTCCTGACACTGACGCCGCAGCAGATCAAAGAGCGCCAGGACTACGCGGTCCAGCAAAACATCGTGATCCTGCGCAATCGCCTCAACAGCCCGGAACTCGCGGTGTCCGAGCCGCAGGTGGCACGACAGGGCGTGGACCGGATCGAAATTCAACTGCCGGGCCTGCAGAATTCCGCCGAGGTCAAGAAAATCCTCGGCAAGACGGCGACCTTGGAATTCCGCATGGTCGATGAGGGCAACAATCCACTCGAGGCGGCATCCACCGGGCGCGTGCCGCTCGGCTCGAAGCTGTACTACTCGCGCGACAAACAGCCCGTGCTGTTGAAGCGCGAGGTGGTGGTTACCGGCGACCAGTTGACCGATGCGTCCTTCCAGCCGAATACGCAGGATGGCCCCGCCGTGTCGGTCAGCCTCGATACTCGCGGCGCCGCGAAAATGATGAAGAACACGCAAGAGAATCTCGGCCATTTGATGGCGGTGGTATTCATCGATCGGTCGCGCGACAAGAACGCCGAAGGCGTTGAGGTCGATCGCACCACCGAAGAAGTCATCAATCGCGCGACCATTCGCGGTGTCTTCAGCAATAGCTTTGTGATCACGGGCGTCAATCCGATCGAAGGCCGGGAGCTTGCGTTGCTGCTGCGCGCCGGCGGACTGGCGGCGCCGCTGACTCCCGTGCAGGAACGGGCCATCGGCCCAAGCCTCGGCCAGGACAACATCGACAAGGGTGTGCACGCCATGGTGTTCGGAATGCTGGCGGCATTCATCTTCATGTTCATTTATTACAAGGTGTTCGGCCTGATCGCGGACGTGACTCTCGCCGCCAATGTGGTTCTCCTCACCGCGCTGTTGTCCCTGATCGGCGGGGTGGCGCTCACCTTGCCGGGCATTGCGGCCGTGGTCTTGACGGTCGGCATGGCGGTGGATGCCAATATTCTGATCTACGAGCGCATCCGCGAGGAATTGCGCAATGGCGTCTCGCCGCGGGCCGCGATTGCCGCGGGGTTCGACCGTGCGTTCACGGCGATCTTCGATTCCAACATCACGGCGTTCATCGCGGGCGTGGTGTTGTGGGCATTCGGCACCGGCGCGGTGCGCGGTTTCGCGGTGGTGTTGATGCTCGGGATTGCCACGTCGATGTTCACGTCGGTGATGGGCAGCCGCGCCTTGGTGCAGGTCATCTACGGCGGAAAACGCAAAGTCGACCGCTTGTCGATTTAGCGGCACGCTTCGTTCGAGGTCATCCATGGAATTTTTTCACAAGGTCACTCGCTTCCCGTTCATGAAGACCCGCAAGGTCTGGTACGGGCTGTCGGCGATCTTGGTCGTCGCCTCGATCGGGCTGGTGTTTGCGCGCGGCCTGAATCTCGGGGTCGATTTCACCGGCGGCGTGACCGTCGAAACCAATTTTCCGCAGGCGCCGAATATCGACGGTTTGCGAACCGCGCTCGCCAAATCCGGCGTCGCCAATGCGCAGGTACAGTCGTTCGGCAGTTCGCGCGACATCCTGGTGCGTTTGCCGCCCGATCCGAATGCGAAGGGCGAGCAAATCGGGGCGCGCATCTTGGAGATCTTTGGCACGATCGACGCCGGCGTCAAGCTGCAGAGCACCGAGGTGGTCGGCCCGCAGGTCGGCCAGGAATTGTTCGTCAAGGGCGGCTGGGCGTTGTTCGCCACTTTGGTGCTGATCCTGATCTACGTGCTGTTCCGTTTCACACTCAAGCTCGCTTGCGGCGCGATCTTGGCGGTGCTGCACGACCCCATCTGCGTGGTGGGTTTTTTCGCCTTGAGCCAAATGACATTCGACTTGACCGCGATCGCGGCAATCCTCGCGGTCATCGGTTATTCGCTCAACGACACCGTGATCGTGTTCGACCGCATTCGCGAACGCGCCCGCACCGCCCGCAAACTCAACATCGCGCAAGTCATCGACGAATCGATCAATCAAACGCTGTCGCGCACCTTGATGACCAAGCTTGTGACCTTGCTGGTGGTTCTCGCGCTGCTCATTTTCGGCGGCGAAACCTTGCATGCGTTTTCTGCTGCGCTCGTGATCGGTATCATCGCCGGCACTTATTCGTCGATTTACATTTCCGCGGCGCTGGCGCTCGACTTCGGGCTGCGGACCGACGATTTGCTGGAGCGCAAGCTGACGAAGCCCGAAGAGGTCGACGGCTTGCCCTAGGCGCATCGCCGGCCAAGCGGTTAGACCGATATGGCGCTGCTCTACGATCCGCAAGCTTGGTTGTCATTCCTGACGCTGGTGGTGCTGGAAATCGTCCTCGGCATCGACAACATCATTTTCCTCGTGGTGCTCGTCGACCGGCTGCCGCCGCGGCGGCGGCGCAGCGCGCGCTTCCTGGGCTTGACGTTTGCGATGCTGACGCGGATTGCGCTGTTGTACTCGGTCACCTGGATCGCGACCTTGCGGGCCACGTTGTTCACCGTCCTCGGTAACGATATTTCCGGCCGCGATTTGATCCTGTTCGGCGGCGGACTCTTCTTGATCATCGAGGGCCCGATGGAGATTCGCGACCTACTCAAGGGCAAGGAGGCGAATCGCAAGCCCGGCGTGCTCAGCGGTTTTTGGCTGATCATTCTGCAGATCGGCGTGATCGACATCGTGTTTTCGCTCGACTCGGTATTTACGGCGGTCGGGCTCTCGAAACACATCGAAGTCATGATCGCAGCCATCGTCGCCTCGGTGGTGGTGATGATGATGGTGTCCGGGACCGTCAGCCGCTTCATCGAGCGCTACCCGACGATCAAGGTATTGGCGTTGGCGTCGCTGGTGTTGGTGGGGATTGCGCTGGTCGCGCAGTCGCTCGATTTGGAGATCCCCAACGGCTACTTGTACTTCGCGATGGCGTTCTCCGCCGCCGTGGAGTGGATCAACCTGCGGCTGCGCGAGCGCGGCAAGCCATGATCGCGCGCGAGCGCGGCTCAGTTCTGCCCGGCGAGTTCGCTGTGGCTGCGTGAGTAAAAGAAAAAAATCACGAGGCCGAATGCGGACCAGATGAAGAAGGCCTCCCAGGTAATCGCCGGCAATCCCGCCATGAGAAAGGCACAGAAGCCCATTCCTAGGATGGGCACCAATGGCACCAGCGGCGTACGGAAGGGGCGTTTGAGTTCGGGGCGCGTCTTGCGCAGCACGATCACGCTGGCGCAAACCATGAAAAAGGCAGCGAGCGTACCGAGATTGACCAGTTGCGCCACCTTGCCGATCGGCGACAAACCGGCGATCAGCGCGATGCCGATCCCGGAGCCCACGATCAGGTGCACCGGCGTCTGAGTTTTCGGATTCACCTTGGCCATCGGCTTCGGCAGCAGGCCGTCGCGGGACATGGCGAGCACGACTCGGGTCAAGCCGAAGTACAGTACCAGCATCACCGTGGTGATGCCGGCCAGGGCGCCGATCGAGATCAGCGCTTCGGCCCAACCTATACCGAGCTGCTTCAGCGCATCCGCAATGGGTGCTTTGATGTCGATCTGGTCGTAGTGCACCACGCCCGTGAGGATGCCCGAAACGATGATGTAGAGGATGGTGCAGATCACCAGCGAGGCGATGATGCCGATGGGCAGGTTGCGCTGCGGATTTACAGTTTCCTCCGCCGCGGTGGAAACCGCGTCGAAGCCGATGTAGGCGAAGAAGATCAGCGAGGCGCCGGTGAGGACACCGCCGTAGCCGAAGTGCGCGTGGCCGCCGGCATCGATGCTCTGCGGCGGAACGAACGGATGCCAATTCGCGGGGTTGACATGCGGCGCAGCGACCAAGATGAAGATGACGACCGCGGCGAGCTTGACCATTACCATGGCGGTGTTGAACCGCGCCGACTCGCGCACGCCGATCGAAAGCAACACCGACAGCAGCACCACGATGACCATCGCCGGGACATTGGCGATGCCGCCATCCAGGGGAGCATTCGTGAGCGAATACGGTAGATGCACTCCGACCAGTTCCATTATCTTGCCGAAGTAGCCGGACCAGCCGATGGCGACGGTGGAGGTGGCGATGGCGTATTCCAGGACAAGGTCCCAGCCGATGATCCAGGCGACCAGCTCGCCGATGCCGGAATAAGCATAGCCGTAGGCGCTGCCGGCGCCGCCGATCGCGCCGGCAAGCTCTGCGTAGGAAAGCGCGGCGAATGCACACGCGGTGCCGGACAGGATGAACGACAGTACGATGGCCGGACCGGAATGCTGGGCCGCGACCACCCCGGTGAGGACGAAGATGCCGGTACCGATGATGCAACCGATGCCGAGCATCGTCAGGTCAAATGCGCCCAGGCAACGCTTCAGACCCGTATCGGCATTGACGTCGATCGGTTTGGTGCGGAACAGACTCATGCGATCTCCCTCGGTCCTTATGCGGCGAGTATGCCTGCTACGGCACCCGAGTGCCTAGCCGGCCGGGCGAGCGCCACTCTGTGTCACGTCTTCAGCGCCGCCGGCGTGAGCGGCCCCAAGACGGCCAGCAGCTCCTGGTAGACCTTGGGGTTGCCGGCGACGATATTGGCGCCGAGCGCATATTCGGCCCCCGTCGGCGTGCCGACGCGCCCGCCAGCCTCTTGAATGAGCAAGGTCCCGGCCGCCGTGTCCCACGGCGACAAACCAAACTCCCAAAAGCCGTCGATGCGCCCTGCCGCGACATAGGCGAGGTCCAATGCAGCGGCGCCGGGCCGCCGCACGCCGGCGGCGCTCGCCATGATCACCTTCAGCATTGCGAGATATTCGTCGACATGAGCCCCGGCGCGAAATGGAAATCCCGTGCCGATCAATGAGCCTTCCAGGGTGCGCTGCGTGCTCACCCGAATCTTCTTGCCTTCGAGTTGCGCGCCGTCGCCGCGCGAGGCGGTAAAGAATTCTTGGCGCATGGGATCATAAACGACGCCGTGCTGCAGACGTCCCCTGTGCTCGACCGCGATCGAGACCGCGAACGTCGGAAAACCGTGCAAAAAATTGGTGGTGCCATCGAGCGGATCGATGATCCAGACGTACTCGTTATCGCCGCTGCGGCCGCTCTCTTCGGCTAGAAACGCGTGCTGCGGATGACTGCGCCGAATCGTGGCGATGATGTCGGCTTCGGCCTTGCGGTCGATCTCGCTCACGAAATCGTTGCGCCCTTTGCTGTCGACCTTCAAAGAATCGAGGCGCGATAGGCTGCGCACGATGAGATCACCGGCGCGCCGGGCGGCACGCATGCCGATATTGAGGAGTGGCTGCATAGGGTGGCGCTAGAATAACAGCATGGTGCGTCGTGACGTAATGGTACTTCGATCTGCATATCTGACAGAGATGTCCATTGCTTGCTGCGTTTCTCCAACGGGTGGAAGTCCCGAACCGGTAAGCATCGGTGCGCCGGGTAGCAGGCCCCAGGTAGCGACGGGAGACCGTCGTACCCGAGCGGGGTATCAAAAGCCGGTGAGTTGGCGCGAGCCAACAAGCGGGGGGCGAACACGCGGGCCGCAACTTAAAGTGAAGCCTGCAGCCTCGACATATTCACAACCCGCAGGCCGAGCCGCTCATTTCACGGCGAAGGCAACATCACAGGCGAGAGAACCGAAGCTCGCGTGCGACTGCGGCGGGGTATGGGGCGCAGCACGCGTGTCAGGAGAAGAGCGGAACACGAGAGACCCGTCTGTGCGGCCATTGTCGTGGCAAGGTGACTCATATAAGCCGAAGGCGAAGTCGAGCACTGTGCAGCGGGAGTCCGAGGGGATCGTAGTACTGCATGACCCGGAGCGATTCGGGGGACGAACGCCATGACGAACAACGTGGCGGGAGGGATGAGGGGATGGGGTCAGTACTTTCGCACCGGCAATGCGGCGACTCGTTTTATCCAGCTCGATTCCTACGTCTGGCGGCGGTTGATGTCCTTGCGCCGCAAGCGCAAGGGTCGCGACCTGCAACCCGGCGAGGTCATGCGCTGGACACGCGAGTCCTTTGAAGGCCTGGGGTTATATCGCCTACGCGGGACCATCCGTTACCCGGCATCCGCATTTTGGGAATCGCATAATGCTGTCGCTTAATCGATCACTGGTAAGCCGTGTGCGGGAAATTCGCACGCACGGTGTGGTAGGGGGCCCTGATTCCTCCTGTTGCCTTTCGGCTTCCTAGGAGTCAGGGTC
>CAYRAC010000093.1:0-10196 GCA_964422045.1 uncultured Steroidobacteraceae bacterium | reverse complement strand
GCGTCGGTCGCGTACCAATCCTGTACACCCTTGTGACCGTGACAAGCCCCCCGCTTGGTCGCTCCCGTCCAATACGTCCCATCGCGGCATAGGCCGGTGGAACCCGCGGGCGCGCTCGCCGGCGCTTGTGCCATGCTCGCAGCCGAAATCACCAGACCTGCGATTAGCGAAATCGAACCAATCTTGCGCAACATTTGGCATCTCCTAGGTATTTTGTTTTGCCCGTTGTCGTCATGCCAACGAGTCAGGGTCACTAGCATGCCAGGTCGAGACGCGCTGAACTGCAAGACACTGTCAAATTAATGATTAGGTAATGATTGGCCCACCAGGTCTTGCCGCCCGACCCAGTTGTCTTGGGGTTACGGCCTGTTTCCCGACAGGATCGGTTTGCTGTCGATCGAGCGGCGCTTAACCATGTGGCTGCTAAGCGCGGTCGCGCACAGACCGGACGCGGCTGGGACGCGCAGCCTCGTGCATCGTCAATCACAGGAAATATTCGCGATGAAAACCGATACTCAGTTACAACTCGATGTCAACGCCGAACTTGCGTGGGACCCCGCTATTAAGTCCGGAGACATCTCCGTGAAAGTTACAAACGGCATCGTGACTCTTGCGGGTCATGTGGGCAGTTACGCCGAAAAGATGGACGCCGAACGGGCGACTTTGCGGGTTGCCGGTGTCAAAGCACTGGCGGTGGAAATCGATGTGAAGCTCGGTGGCGACAGTACCCGACAAGATGTCGATATTGCACGCTCGGCTACCAGCGTCCTGGAGTGGACGACCTATCTGCCGAAGGACGCGGTCAAGGTCACCGTGGAAGGCGGCTGGGTTACTCTATCCGGAGAGGTCAACTGGGAATATCAGCGGCAATCCGCGGTGAGTGCAGTGCGCTACCTCTTGGGCGTCAAAGGCGTAAACGATCAGGTCGCCATCAAACCGAACATCTCTGCTCCCGTGGTCAAGGCCGACATCGAAGCGGCGCTCAAACGGCGCGCGCAAAAAGACGCGAAGGATATCTCGGTAATTGTCGAGGGCGGCAATGTGACGCTGTCCGGCAAAGTGCACAGCTGGTATGAACGCGAGTTGGCGACCAACACGGCATGGGCATCTCCGGGCGTGCGCAAAGTGGTCGACAATATCACTCTCACCTATTGAGATATCACGGGTCCGAATAAATCGGACCCGATTTTCGATGGCGTCTTTGTCAGCAAATCCGCGGCAATGGATCGTCCTCCAACTCGTCGAGTGAACGCTGGCCGCCGAAAGACGTCTCCAAGATTACCTGCGGGCCGTCGGATCGGATTTCGCCGATCAATGCAGCGGCGGGTGCGATCCTCCGTAAAGCGATCAGTGCGGAGGCACTCGCCTCGGGCGCGACTACGGCCACGAGCCGCCCTTCACACGCCATATAGAGAGGGTCGAATCCCAGTAATTCGCAAACCGAGTGGACGGCATCATTGACCGGAATCTGGGCTTCCACGAGCTGGACCGTGAATCCAGTCGCACGCGCAATCTCGTGAGCGACGGTGGCCAAGCCACCACGCGTCGGGTCTCTCATGAACCGCAGCCCCACCAGACCGATGAGTGAGCGAGCTTCATGCAGGACACTGGCCGCGTCGGACTTCAACTCGCCACGAAAACCGTACTGTTCGCGCGCGAGCATGACTGCGGCACCGTGCTCGCCGACCGAACCACTGACAAGAATGTGGTCGCCCACTTTGATGCGATCCAGGGCGAATCGATGTTCCGAGAACTTAAACCCGATACCCGTGGTTGACAGATAGATGCCATCGCACTCGCCTCGTCCGACCACCTTGGTGTCGCCGGCCACTACCGAAACGCCGCAGACACTCGCAGCTTGCGCGAGAGCATCCACCACCCGGCGCAACACTGCGATCTCCAGGCCTTCCTCCACGAACACGCTCAAGGTCATGAATCGAGGCATTGCGCCCACGACCGCTAGATCGTTCACGGTTCCGTGGACTGCGAGGGAGCCGATATTCCCACCGGGGAACTCCAGCGGCTTGACCGTGAACCCATCGGTGGTCACCACGAGTTCCTCGCCGATCGGCGTCGGCAGCGAAACCGCATCCGTCGTCGTATCCAGAAACGGATTTTCGAGCACGCGAGCGAACACATCGTCGATCAACTCGCGCATTAGGCGTCCTCCGTTGCCGTGCGCAAGACTTACGTGGGTATCCTTGAACTCAGCCCGTGGCCGCATGAAGCATCCGCCCCTCAATGAGCTGACCAAAGCTGATGGCCGCATCGTTAAGCGGCAGCGCCTCCGGAATGAGGACTTCAAAACCCTCCGCTTCCAGCAAACTCATAACCTGCTCAGTCAGAACCCGATTCTGGAACACGCCCCCCGCCAGTCCCACGGAATTGACTTGCATTTCCTCGCGCACGACAAGGGCTTGAGCCAGCAGTGCGTGTGCCAGGCTCGAATGAAACTGCATGGCGCGATTGCGCTGGGATCGCGCCTTATCAAGCATCAAAGGCAGCAAAGGCGTCCAATCGGTGCGCCAAATGCCCTGCCCGTCCCGCAGCAACGGCAGCGCAATTGGCATGGGCGTCTGCGGGGAATCGCACAACGCTTCGAGCCGCGCGGGTGCCTCTCCTTCGAAACTTGATTCCATACAGACATCGCTCAGCGCCGCGGCTGCGTCAAAAAGCCGCCCGACCGAGGTCGTGCTCGGCGAGTTCAATCCCTGATCAAACGCCCAGTGCAATAGGGTTTCGTCGCGGGCGGCGCCGGCCGACCATTGCACGCCGGTCTGCCAGCACACCGACAGCGCCGTGCGCCAAGGCTCACGAGCCGCTCGCTCGCCGCCCGGTAGTTTGAACGGCCGAAAACTCGCGACTCGGCGCCAGTCCCCCGGAGTCCCTAAGAGCGCTTCGCCCCCCCACAGCGAATGATCAGGCCCGAGCCCGAGCCCGTCCCAGGTAAAGCACAGCAGGGCTTCGGCTCGGTGATGTTCACCCGCTACCGCTGAGGCGTGCGCATGATGGTGCCAAATCGCCGTGGTCGGTAGACCGGCGCCCAGAGCCCAACGCGTGGATGGGAAGTGCGGATGGGCGTCGTGCATCACCCGCTCCGCACGGATGCCGTATAGTTTCTGAAAATCCACAATGGTCTGCGTGAAGATCGCGCGTCCGCGCGGGGTGGCTTGATCGCCAAGATGCGGTGAGACGATCGCCCGGTAGCCGTACGCCAAAGCAATGGTGTTTTTTTGGTAGGCACCCACCGCCAGCGTGGGTATGTCCATTCGGACGGACAGCTCCAATTCTACCGGAGCTGTGCCGCGACCTATCCTCAACGGTCGCACCGCACCCCCGATGAGTCGAACCACGGGGTCCTCCGCGGATCTCGCAATCGGTCGATTGTGATGGAGAAAGCCGTCGGCAATGAACCCAAGCCGGGCTTGCGCCTCGTCCGGCTCCGTAAGGACGGGCTCACCGCGAACATTGCCGGAGGTTGCGACCACCGGGGCACCGAAGTCTTCGAGCAATAGAAGATGCAAGGGACTGTAGGGCAGCATCACGCCGATGTCGCGCAGCTCGGGGG
Source organism: uncultured Steroidobacteraceae bacterium (assembly GCA_964422045.1). GTDB lineage: Bacteria > Pseudomonadota > Gammaproteobacteria > Steroidobacterales > Steroidobacteraceae > Bog-1198. The sequence continues at coordinate 6,628 of CAYRAC010000093.1, read as the reverse complement.
AGACGGACGCGCAAATCGGGGTCTGCGGGTTTCGTGCAAGCACGACAATAGGCCGAGCGGCGCCCAGCAAAGCCGCAGACTCCAGTTGACCGAAGTCCGCAACCAGCCTCGCCGCCGCCAATCCATCCTCTCCCGCCCAGGGAATCATCACGGCCAGAGGCTTTGCGGGACGCCCCTTGCGCTGCCGCAGCCGCAGTACCGCCGTTTCACTGCTGGCATCGCATAACAGGTGATATCCGCCGACGCCGCGTACGGCGATAATCTTTCCTGCGCGCAGCGCATCGACGGCCGCCGCCAAGGCACGCGCCTCCTGCGCCATCGCTCCCTGCGCTGCTGACCAGTAGAGCGACGGTCCACAATCGATACAGGCTAACGGCTGGGCGTGGAACCGCCGATCACGCGGGTCTGCATATTCTTCGCCGCAATCAGAACACAGCTTGAAATCGATCAGTGTTGTATTGCTGCGATCATAGGGGAGATCCCGAATGATGGTGTATCTTGGACCACACTGCGTGCAATTGATGAACGGGTATCGATAACGTCGCGCCTGGGGATCACGCATTTCCGCAATGCATTCGAGGCAGCTTGCCAGATCCTGTGGCACGCTCACATGCCGCTCACCATCGATGGCGCTTGACAGAATACTGAACATCGTCCGCATCTCAACTGATACCGTCTTGCGCGCCAGCAAGTGCGCCCGAGCGGTCGGCGGAGGTCGTAAAAAGATGGCTTGCGCAAACGCCTCGAGGCGTTCCGCTGCGCCTTCGGCGTGAATCTCTACGGTACCCGCGTTGTTGCGCACCCAGCCGGTCAGTTGGAATGACTGCGCCAAGCGATAGATGTAAGGACGATATCCCACTCCCTGGACGCATCCCCCGATGCTCCATCGCTGCGCACCTTTCAAGCCGGTAATCCGCGAGCATCGGCAGCGTGGGCGATTCGGTTTTGGGTGCGACGATACTTGTGGTAAGCCGCACAAACTCCTTCGGCTGAGACCATGCAGGAGCCGATGGGACTTCGGGGCGTGCAGACGGTCCCAAAGAGGGTGCAATCGGTCGGCTTCTTCACGCCACGGATGATGGATGGACACTGGCAGGCCGCAACTTCGCGTACCGGGCTTTCCGGCATCGCAAAGCGCTTCTCGGCGTCAAATCGTGCATAAGTCGATTTGATGCGCATCGCACTGTCGGCGAGTTCTCCAAGCCCTCGCCACGCGAAATTCGGCCGAAGTTCCAGCACTTCGGCCACCAGCCGCTGCGCCTTGACGTTGCCCTCGCGGGTGACCCCGCGCGTGAATTGATTCTCGACGCACGAGCGCCCGTCGTTGATTTGCTTGACCAACATGTAGACCGCCTGCATCACATCGAGTGGTTCGAAGCCTGCGATCACGACGGGCTTGCGATAGGATTGCGCAAACGCCTCGTAAGGGGCGCTGCCGATGACGGCGCTGACGTGGGAAGGCCCAATGAAGCCGTCGATGCGGACCTGCTTCCATTCGCGTCCTTCGGGCGCGTGCAAGATGCTCCTAATTGCGGCAGGCGTCACCACATGGTTGCAGTAGACGGTGAGATTCGGAACGCCGCGGCGATACGCTTCCAAGATCAGGTGTGCCGTCGCCGGGGTCGTCGTTTCGAAGCCAATGGCAAAGAAGACGATTTCGCGCTCGGGATGTGCCGCCGCGATATCCAGGGCTTCGAGCGCCGAGTACACCAGTCGCACGTCCGCCCCTTGCGCACGCACTTTGAGCAAGCTGCGCCGACGAGACGCGGGCACTCTGACCATGTCACCATAACTTACGAACGTGACGCCCGGCTGCAGGGCCAATTCGATCGCTGCGTTCAAGCGCGGCATCGCGAGCACGCACACCGGACAACCGGGCCCATGGACCAAGCGCACGCTCTTCGGCAGCAAGTCTTCCACGCCGTAGCGGAAGATGGCATGCGTGTGTCCCCCGCAGAATTCCATCAGATGGTATTCGCGCGTGGGATCGATCTCTGCACCGATCAGACGCGCGAGCGCCGCCGCCGCGCCGCCGTCACGAAAGCCGCGGATGTAGCGCATGTGATGTCCCTCGAAGGTGAGCGGAAATTTCCGCGAAGAGCGCCAGCGTCTTCTCCGCCTCCTCCACATCAAGCCGCGTGATCGCGAATCCCGCATGCACGATCAGGTAATCTCCGAGCCTGATCTCCCCGATCAGTGCTACGGATACTCGGCTGATGACGCCCCCCATCTCTGCATCGACCCAGTCATCGCCCAACAGGGCAATGACGCGTACCGGTACGGCTAAGCACATGGCATGCCGGCTTCATGATGTGCGGGGTCGAGATTGTGTTCCACAGCAGCCTTGATGCCCCTGTCTTTCAATTGATTTTCCAGCCAGTCGATCCACGTGTCGATTGAAGGGTCTCTGCGCGCCGCTGTATGGATCATCGGCGTAGCCACGCCCAATGCCCGAAGGGCGCCTAAGGCGCGCGAGGGGACGAAATCATCGAGTACGGGAAGCAGGTCGGTTTTGCTCAATACCACGAGATCACTGGCCCGGAAGATGACCGGGTACTTGGCAGGCTTATCATCCCCCTCTGCGACGCTCAGCAGCGTGACATTGAGGTGTTGCCCCAAATCAAAACTCGCAGGGCAAACGAGGTTACCGACGTTTTCGATGAACAGCAGGTCGATGTCCGCCAACGGCATGCGGTGCAAGGCCTGGTGCACCAAACTCGCATCGAGGTGACAGGCCGTGCCGGTGGTGATTTGCAGCGCCGGTATTCCGCACGCGCGAATGCGCTCGGCATCGTTCTCAGTTTCCAGGTCCCCCTCGATGACCGCGATCCTGTAGCGTGACCTCATGGCCAGAATGGTCGCTTCGAGAAGCGCGGTTTTCCCCGACCCGGGAGAGGACATTAGGTTGATAGCGAGCACTCCATGATCATCGAAGTGGTTTCGATTGTGCGTCGCGGTTAAGTCATTGGCGGCGAGCAGGTCTTGCACCACATCGACAACCGTGAACTGATGGGAGGGGTTCATGACGGCGTTGTGAGTCTGAGCAGCCGGTAGCGCACAGCCGCAGGTTTTACACATGGCCGACTCGCTCCGTTTTCGGATGGGAGTCTCGCCGCTCGATCGATTCACGCATGCGCATCTCCACCCGTAGAAGGCGCAGTTGGTCGCCGGCAATCACCCGTGTCCGCCATCCGCCGCAATTCATGCAGACCAGGCGATTGGCTTGCGTCTCGCTCTGGACCCCGCAAAGAAGACAACAGATTCGTACCGGGCAGTGCTTGATGAGCAGCGTTGCCGTCGTTGCGTAACCTGAACGCATCGCGAGAAACGCTGCCAGAAGAAGATCGGGGTCCGTGCCGCTCAGGGGCCCGACCTCGATGGTGATGCATTCGACCGCCTCTGCGCCCCGCGCCCGAACAAGGTCCGCAACCTGAGTCAAGAGCGCTTGGCAAACGGACAGTTCGTGCACATCGATTCCGCCGTGGAACACATTAGGAAGTGGAGCAGAAACTTGCACGGTTGATGCTAGCGCCAGATTGCTGCAGTTGTATGTGCGCTAACGTACAGACTGCCCGCGGCGCCCGATGGTCAGATCGATGGCCTTCCGGCGAGGAGCTATGGTGACGTCACAGACGAGGCACGAGAACGATGCAATGGGTTCGCGTGCCACTAACGTCGGTCACGCGCGGACCTCCGCCGGACCGCCGAGCGCGCTCATCCTGGGATTCGGCAACATTCTGCTCGGCGACGACGGTGCCGGCGTGCAGCTGGTCGGGCGCTTGCGAACCGAGATGCCGAACAGCGCGTACGAGTTTGTCGACGGCGGCACCATGAGTTTCAGCCTGTTATCGCACGTCGAAACGAGCAATTCGATGTTGGTCATCGATGCCGCGGAGCTCGGCGAACCCGCCGGAGCAAGCCGATTATTCGAAAACGATGCTATGGACCGTTTTCTCATGAGTACCCGCCGCCGCACCGTGCACGAGGTCGGCTTGGTGGATTTACTCGATATGGCGCGATTGCGGGGTTGCCTGCCGCGCCGTCGAGCGCTGTTGTGCATCCAGCCGGCCGTAATTGAATGGAGCGAAACGCTCTCGCCTGCGGTGCAGGCCGCGCTGACGGGGGCGTCTTGCCAAGCAAAGGCGTTGCTGTCGCGCTGGTGCGCCGCATGAGCCGCCTCTCCGAGATTACGGTTCGCATCGAAGCGCCAGCGCGTCACGGCGGTTTGGGCGGCGGAGTCGCCGCGGTATTGAGCGAGCTCGTGGGCATGCTGGAAAGAATCGCCGTCGGCGGTGACACAGCGACGATCGACCTACGCAGTCTGCCGATGGGCCCTGACGATCGCATCGCGCTGCAGGGCATCTTGGGCGAAGGGGAAGTGCACGTCACCTTGAGCGCCGAAGGCGTCTCCACCTTGCGCGAAACCGGTGTGTCCGGTGTTTGGTGGATTGAACACCGTGATCGACCAGGCGACTTGGTCGCGGAACTGATCGAAGTTGCCGCAATCCCGAAGATTCTCGAGGCATCGACCGAGGAAATGGCGGCGAGTGCGCGCGCGCTGCGCGCTCGCCTGGCGATGAATCAGCAAGCCCCGGCAAGGACGGACCATGCAATCCCCAGCTGATGACCTGGCCGTCGGCGATATGCTTCTGCGACATGGCGTCAGTCGTCGCGGTTTTATCAAGTTCTGCACCGCCGCAGCTTCCGCCATGGCGTTGCCGCCGTGGATGGGGCCCGCCATGGCGCAGCAGCTGCGCAACGCGCCGCGTCCGTCGGTCATTTACTTATCCTTTCAAGAGTGCACGGGATGTTTCGAATCCTTCACGCGCTCTTTCTCTCCGAGCATAGAAAGCTTGATTTTCAACGTCATTTCACTCGATTACGACGATACCCTGATGGCAGCGGCCGGCGATGCCGCGGAATCGGCGCTTGCCAAAGCAATGCACGATAATTTTGGCAAGTATGTGCTCATCATCGACGGCTCGGTGCCGACGGGTGCGGGAGGCGCTTACTGCACGGCAGGGGGAAAGAGCGCCGTCGACACCTTACGCGAGGCCGCCAAAGGCGCAGCCGCTATCATTTGCGTGGGGACCTGTTCTTCCTTCGGCGGCATCCCTTTTGCGGATCCGAATCCCACCGATGCATGGCCCATCAGTGCGATTGTTGCCGACAGGCCCATCATCAATGTATCCGGCTGCCCCCCTATCCCGGAGGTGATCACCGGCACGCTGTTGCAATACGTGACTACGGGCAAGGTACCGGATCTCGACGAGCACTTGAGGCCGAAAGCGTTTTTCGGCACCACGATCCATGATCGCTGTTACCGTCGGCCGTTCTACGATCAAGGAAAATTTGCCAAGACCTTCGATGATGAAGGTGCGCGCAACGGCTGGTGCCTTTATGAACTCGGTTGTAAGGGTCCGACGACCTACAACGCCTGTGCCACGACAAAGTGGAACGGCGGCACGAGTTTTCCGATCGAATCCGGTCACGGATGCATCGGATGTTCAGAGCCCGGCTTTTGGGATAAGGGCAGCCTGTACTCAGCGCTCTCGGCGGCCAATTGGGGCAAAGCGGGCGAGTCCTCCCCTCGCCAAGTGCTGGAGATTGCCGCGGGCGGGATCATCGCCGGTGGCGTGCTCGGGGTGGCCTCCGCGGGCTCAGGCAGACTGCGCCAATATCGCAGCGAACATCCTCTCGATACCGAGTCAAAGGAAGGCTAGAGCCATGGACCTGTTACATTTCGCGCGCGGGCTGGGTCTCGAAATAGCGATCGCCATATTCTGCCTGGGCGTGACCTGGCGAATCGTGTCCTTCGCGCTGCTGCGCATTCGCCGTGAATTCAGCCGGCCGCGCGAGTCGATGTTCAAGTACTTGCTCGGCGGATTGATCACCGTGGGCTCGCGCTCGTGGCCGCATCGCGAATTCATCGGTCGAACCGGCGCGGGCGAAGCGTTGGGCTACAGCTACCATCTCGGCCTATTTGCGGTGGTATTGCTGTTCACGCCGCACATCCTCTTTCTACAAAGCCTGTTTGGTTTCGCCTGGCCGGGCCTCCCGAGCAGCATCATCACCATCATATCGGTGCTCACCCTCACTCTGTTCCTCGCCGTGCTTTTTAGACGCGTCACCAACCGAGTTATGCGCCTGTTGTCGAATTTCGACGATTACTTCAGCTGGTTCGTTACGATGCTGGTGATGGTTACCGGATTGGCCGCCACGGCACATGTCGGCGGCCGCTACGAAACGCTGCTCGCTCTGCACATCTTGAGTGTCGATGTGCTTCTGATCTGGTTTCCTTTCGGCAAACTCATGCATGCGTTCTATATTTTCCCGTCACGCGCGATCAACGGCGCGCTACTCGCTCGTAAAGGAGCCACCTCGTGAACGAAGTCGTAGCTGAGTCTGCCGGCCTCGCGGCGAATGTTGCCGGCGCCATGAAGGGCTTCGCGCAAGAGATGGGTGCCTTAAGCGCTTTCAGGCTCGAATCTTGTATTCACTGTGGGATCTGCGCGGACGCGTGCCACTACTACATTGCGACCGAAGACCCGCAGTACACGCCGATTTGGAAGGTCGAACCATTCAAACAGGCGTATAAGCGCGAAACGAGCGCCCTCGCGCCGCTCTA
>CAYRAC010000092.1:0-10231 GCA_964422045.1 uncultured Steroidobacteraceae bacterium | reverse complement strand
GATCGAATCGCGGCGCCGGTGCGTCGGTCAGCGGCGCGCCCTCGGCGGCTTCATTGGCGCTCACGGACCAGCGCCATGGCGCGTTCGACGATGGCTTCGAACATGGCGCCGGTGAGCCGCCGCGTCTGGGTGTTGTAGCGGCTGCAATGATAGGAATCCAGCAGCAGCTGACCCGTGGCGAGCGCGTGCTCGGCGCCATGCGCGAAACGATGGGCGCTGCCCTTGAGCCCATGGGCTCGAAGTACCGCGGCATGCGCGACGGTACCCAATGCCAGAATGACCCTTACCTCGCGGCTTTTCTCAAGTTCTGCCCGAAGAAAATCGTTGCAGACTTTGATTTCTAAGGGCAATGGCTTGTTAGCGGGTGGCAAACACTTCACCGCGTTGGTAATTCGAGCGTCCCACAGTTCGAGGCCATCGTCGGGCGCAATCGACTTAGGAGAGCTCGCCAGCGCGAACTTATGCAAGGTTGCATAGAGAAGAATGCCCGCGAAGTCGCCCGTGAACGGGCGCCCGGTGCGATTGGCGCCATGCATGCCCGGAGCCAGGCCGACAATCAGTAACCGCGCCTTAGGATCACCAAAGGCCGGAACCGGCCGGCAGTGATACGTCGGCTCATCCACATGCACGCTATCGAGAAATGCCGCGAGGCGCGGGCAGCGCCTACAGGTGACATCGAAGGTAGTGTTCATCGGGCGAGGTCGCACTTCTCGTGGGGCGCACCAAAAAACGGGCCACGCGGAGACTCCGCGTAGCCCGCCGTCGATCACGCGCGGCTTTGGACTAACCCGAGCGTAACCTAACCTGTGCCCATCCTTAAGGGCTGGAACCGGTCAGACCCATCGCGGCCGAAAAGATTCCGCGCAATGCGTCGTTGATGTTGTTGGTCGTCTGAATTGGGGCCCCGCGCCGCCCCTATCTCAACGGGCGGGAAGAGCCTGCCAAGCGAGAATAGCACCTGCACGCATCGAGGCAAGTCGGCTTTTCAAAAACAATCGCAGACTGCCTGGAAACATTCTAGATAAACGTTATAAATGATTGAATTAAATCACTCTTTATTCAGAGACAGCCTTTGACATAATATCAAAAAACGCTGTTCAATCCGCTCCGGCCCGCAACTTCCCGGTACGCCGGCGGGCGCCGGCGCGGCGCGCAATCAGCATGGCCAATTCCAGCGCCTGTTCGGCATTCAATCGCGGGTCCACTTGCGAGCGGTAGGCACGCGCCAGATCGGCCTCCGCCAGGCCGCGCGCGCCGCCGATACACTCGGTGACATCCTCGCCGGTGAGTTCGATGTGCACTCCGCCGAGCATTGAACCTTCTTCCTCGTGGATGCGAAACGCGGCTTCGACTTCGCCGAGGATATTGTCGAAACGCCGCGTCTTGACGCCGCCGGCCGTCGTTTCCGTATTGCCGTGCATCGGATCGCAGACCCAGAGCACCTGGGAGCCGATGGCGCGGACCGCGCGGATCATGGCCGGCAGACGCTGCTCGATGTCCTTGACGCCGAAGCGATGCACGAAGGTGAGCCGGCCCGGTTCATTTTGCGGATTGAGCACGTGCACCAGCTCCTGCAGCCATTCCGCACTCATTGCGGCGCCGACCTTGACGCCGATGGGATTGGCGATACCGCGAAAATATTCCACGTGCGCACCGTCCACGTTGGCGGTGCGCATGCCGATCCAGGGCATGTGCGTCGATAGGTTGTACCAGTGCTTCTGACGCTCGATAAAGCGCGTCTGCGCCTGCTCGGACAGCAAATGCAGTCCTTCGTGGCTGGTATAGAAGTCGCCGCGCATGGCCGCGTGCACCCGCTGCCCGCTCATGGACTCGAAGAAATCCAATGACTCGGCAATCGAATCGACGATTTTTTGGTACGCGTCGCGCAACGCCGCGTGCCGCAAAAAACTCAAATCCCAGTATTCGGGATGATGCAGATCGGCAAAACCGCCGTCGATCAGGGCGCGCACGAAATTCAACGTGAGCGAGGCCCGCTCGTAGCCGCGCAACAGCAGCTCCGGATCCGGGTTGCGCTCGGCGGCGCTGAATCCGGGTCGATTCACATTGTCGCCGCGATAACACGGCAGCGTCACGCCGTCGCGCGTTTCGGTCTCGGCGGATCGCGGCTTCGCATACTGACCGGCAAATCGGCCGACGCGAATAATCGGCTTCTTCAAACCCTGCAACAGCACCAGGCTCATCTGCAGCAGGATCTTCAAACGCCGCGCAATGTTGTCGGACTCGCAATCCTCGAAGCTCTCGGCGCAGTCCCCACCCTGCAGCAGAAACTGCTCGCCGCGCTGGGCCTGGGCCAACTTCGCGCGCAGCGCCTCGATTTCCCAGGAAACCACCAGCGGCGGCAGCCGGCTCAATGCGGCAACCACGCGCTCGAGCGCGACCGGATCGAGGTACTTGGGTTGCTGGGTTGCGGGACGAGCGTGCCAACTGGCCGGGTGCCAGTTCGCCAGGGCGGGACTTTGCGACATCCTGAGCATGCTAGCGTTGTCCGTCGGCCCAAGTCAAAATGCGGCCCCTCGGCATACCGGCCAAAATCTTCTGGAATTACTTATGCAAACACCCGATCCCCTGCAGGCACTCGGACTTCGCGACATGAACCCCGGCAGCTGGTCCGGCACGGCGGGCTGGAGCAAACAAAGCAGCGGCCCCGTGATCGATTCCATGAACCCCGCCACAGGCAAGCGTCTGGCGCAGGTTCGCGGCGCAACCGCGCAGGACTACGAACAGGTGATGACGGCGGCCGTGGCTGCGGCCGCCGCGTGGCGTAGCGTGCCGGCGCCCAAACGCGGCGAGGCCGTGCGGCTTGTCGGCGAGGAGTTGCGCCGCTGCAAGGACGCTCTCGGCAGCCTCGTCGCCATGGAGAACGGCAAGATCAAAGCCGAAGGCGACGGCGAGGTGCAGGAGATGATCGATATCGCGGATTTCGCGGTGGGACAATCCCGCATGTTGTACGGCTTGACGATGCACTCCGAGCGCCCACAGCACCGCATGTACGAGCAGTGGCATCCGCTCGGCGTCGTGGGCGTGATCTCGGCGTTCAATTTCCCGGTTGCGGTCTGGTCGTGGAACGCGTTCTTGGCCGCGATCAGCGGCAACGCGACGGTGTGGAAACCGTCGCCGAAAACCGCGCTGTGTTCGCTCGCCATGCAGACCATCTGCAACCGGGTGTTGGAGCGCCATTCGCTGCCGCCGATCTTTCAGATCTTTATCGACGCCGGCACCGAGCTTGCGATGCGTTTCGTCGCTGACCGGCGCGTGGCACTGGTCTCCTTTACCGGCTCGACCCACGTCGGACGGCAAATCGGGGTGATCGTGGCCGAGCGGCTCGGCAAGAGTCTGTTGGAGTTGGGCGGCAACAACGCCATCATCGTCGACGACACGGCAAATCTCGACCTCGCGGTGCCCGGCATCGTCTTCGGCGCCGTCGGCACCGCGGGCCAACGCTGCACCACGACGCGGCGCGTGCTGGTGCATCGCTCACGCGCTGCCGAGCTCGAGCGGCGGCTTATCGCGGCCTACGGACAGGTGCGCATCGGCGACCCGCTGGAGCCAGGCACCTTGATGGGTCCCTTGATCGATGGCGCAGCGGTCGCGCGCTACTCGGCGGCCATCGCTGCCGCACAGGCACAGGGTGGTGAACTGATGTACGGCGGCAAGGTGTTGGCGCGGCCCGGCAATTTCGTCGAACCGACCATCATTCGCGCCAATGCCGGCATGGCGGTGGTGGGCACGGAAACCTTCGCACCGATCTTGTATGTGATCGCCTACGACAGCCTCGATGAGGCCGTCGCGATTCAGAACTCCGTGCCGTACGGTCTCTCGTCGGCCGTGTTCACGGATCGATTGCAGGTGGCGGAGCGCTTCTTGTCCGCAGAGGGCAGCGATTGCGGCATCGCCAATGTCAATCTCGGCACGTCGGGCGCAGAAATCGGCGGCGCATTCGGCGGCGAGAAAGACACCGGCGGCGGCCGCGAAGCAGGCTCGGATGCCTGGAAGGCGTATATGCGGCGCCAGACGAATACCATCAATTGGAGTTCGCAGCTGCCGCTCGCGCAAGGAATACGCTTCAACGTGTGATCAGCGCGCCAGCCATGCGTCGATCTCGGCGGCACGCTCTGCCAAACGCGCCGCCGAGACCGGACCCAGAGTCTTGAGTTCCTGCGCGTACAGCGACACGCGGTATTCCTCGATCCAATTTCGCAATTCGTCGAGCGCGGGAATCCAACGCAATTCGGCGCCGACCGCGCGCGCCAGGTTCTGGTAACGCTGCGCCCAGTCGCGCAACTCGCGCACGATGCGCGGCGGCTCGAGGCCGCGAGCCGCGCGACGTTGCCAGCGCCGCTCCTCGGCCCGCAGATAGCGCGGCAATTGACGCAGCCAGTCGGGCGACATGGCTTGCAGCGCGTCGGCACCGAGCAGCCGGCCGAGATGCGCGTGGCTTTCGTCGGCGTCGGCCGCCAAGAGCGCACGCGCGGCGTCGAGGGCGGCACGCACCGCCCGCGCCTCGCCGAACCAGTTCAATGCGCTGGCCGCGATCTCCTCGTAAGCCGGGTGCAGCCGAGCGCGCCCTTGATCGACGGCGCTCTCGAACGCCGCGCGCGTGCGCGGCGCCGCGGCATCGTCGAAGCAGGCGCGGCGAAACACCCACTGCGACAAGGTCTCGAGCAGCTCACCGCTCCCGAGGTACGGGCTTGCGGACAGCAACAGCGCGCTGTTGCCGGCGATCGCCCGCCGCAAGTCGCGCTCCTGGGCTGCGAGCATGGCGCGCGCCAGGAGTGCGGCTCCCTGCCGCCAACTGCGCTCGGCTTCGGCGGCGGACCACTCATAACGCACTTCGAGTCCAAGGCTGCCCCCGGCCAGGCTCGGGTACACCCACGCCGTGCCGCGGTCGAGCGGCAGCGGCAGCGACTGCGGCAGTTCTTCGATCTCAAAGCGGCGCCACGCGAGCGGGTAGCTCGCTCGGGCGCGGCGCGCGAGTTCCGCGCGCGCCGCCACCGCGCTCGAGCGGCGCAACTCCGCCAGTGTCTGGCCATGCGCGAATTCCTTGCCGTCGACCGTCACGCTAAGGCGCGGGTGCAGGTGTGCGGGCACGGCGCCCGGCTCGAATTGCAGCAGCGCATCGGGCATGCCGCGCTCGCGCTTGAGCCAGGCAGTCAGCGCCTCGATCTCGCCCGCCGCTCTCGGCCCGGCACGCATGGCCGCCACGAACTGTGCGGCCGTGTGGCCGATCGGGATCAACGTGCGGCGCGCGTCCTTGGGCAAGGAACGCAGCAGCGCCTCGATGCGCGGCACGGCGAATCCCGGCACTGCGGCATCGACGTCGCCGCGGGTGAGACCCGGCAATGCCAGCAGCGGGATGCTGAGAGTGGCGCCGTCATGCGCCTCGCCCGGTGAAAAGCGGTAGCTGACCGGGATGGACAGTGTATTGAGCAACGCGACTTCGGGAAATTGAGCGAGCGCGTCGGGGTTCGGTTCGCGCGCAAAGATGTGCGCGCGCCGCAGCGTGAGCGCGTCCAATTGCTGCGCCGACAGATGCCGGGTGAAGTAATCAAGGGTCGCGGCGCTCGAGACCTGACGCGGCAAGGCATGCTCGTAAAACTCGACCATCGACTCGGCGCTAAGCACCAGATCCCGCGTCCGTAGACGCTCCTCCATGCGCTGCGCCTCCTGCACCGCGGCATCGTTCGCCCGCAGCCAGTCGGGTCGACGCCGCAGCCGCTGGTACACCAAGGCCTCGCGCGCAAAAATACGGCGCGACTCTTCCGGTGCAATCGGTCCGTAGTTCACCACGCGATTGGCGCTCAAGATGAGTCCGAGAAAACTGCTGCGCTCCCGGGCCACCACCTGTTCGCGCGCTTCGTCCCAATCGGGCTCGAGATATTCGCGCTTCAGCAGGTGCGCAGCCGCACTTTCGATCCATTGAGGTTCGACTTGCGCAACACGGCGCGCGAATACGCGCGAGGTTTCCAGAATGTTCGCCGCCATGACCCAGCGCGGCCGCCGCTTCGCCAAGGGTGAGCCTGGAAATAAATGGAAATGCACGCCTCGAGTGCCCAAGTAGACGCCTTCCTCGCCGCGCTGCCCGACCATGGTGCAAAACCCGGCCAACAGCGAGCGGTGCACGCCCGTATAGCTCGCCGCTTGGCGCTGCGCAACGATGCCGATTTCGGCGGCGCGCGCGGCGACCTGCGTGTAGACGTCGTCCCATTCCGAAAGCCGCAGCAGCGAGAACTGCCGCTGCTTGCACCAACGCCGCAATTCACGTCGTGGACCCGCGCGCGCCTCGCGGTACGCCATCCACAGCTTCACCAGGGCCGAGAACTCCGATTTGCCGTCGTCGAGCGCGGCATTGAGGCTCGGATCCTCGGCGGCGCCGATCCGGACATCCGGGACGCTCAATCCCGCGACGATTGCCAGCAACTCCGCCTCGGCGTGGAAACGCTTGCTCTCGAGCAAGGCGCTGGCGAGCCGCGGATCGAGCGGCAGGCGCGCCATCGCCCGGCCGCGGCGGGTGATGCGCCGCTCGGCGTCGAGTGCCTGCAATTCCTGCAGCAGCCGATAGCCATCGCCCAGGGAACGCGTATCCGGCGCGTCGATGAACGGAAATTCCTCCGCCGCGCCGAGGCCGTCGGCGGCCAGGCGCAGCAGCAACGCGGCCAGATTGGTGCGCAGTATCTCGGGTTCGTTGAACGGCGCGCGCGCTTCGAAGTCCGCTTGGCTGTACAGCCGCAGGCACAGACCCGGCCCCAAGCGCCCGCAGCGGCCCTTGCGCTGCTCGGCACTCGCCTGCGCGATGGGTTCAATCGGCAAGCGCTGCAGACGATTGCGCGGGCTGTAGCGGCTGATGCGGGCGAGTCCGGAATCGACGACGCTGCGAATGCCCGGCACGGTTATGGAGGTCTCCGCGACGTTGGTCGCGAGCACGACTCGCTGCCGCGAGCCGCGTTGAAATATTTTGCTCTGCTGCTCCCACGAAAGCCGCGAGTACAACTCCAGGACCTCGACCGCGGGCGGCAGTTCACGCTGCAGCAGTTCGCCGACATCGCGAATTTCGCGCTCGCCGGGGAGAAATACCAGAATGTCGCCGCTGCCGAATTGTCCGGCCTCGGCCGCGATCTCTTGGCAGGCTTGCAGCACCGCCGTCGGCAGGTCCGGATCTTCGGTGTCCTGCGGCGCTTCTCGGTAGCGCACCTCGACCGGGTAGCCGCGCCCGCTGACCGAGATGACCGGCGCTGCATCGAAAAAACGCGAGATCCGCTCGACGTCCAAGGTGGCCGAGGTGATGATCAGCTGCAAGTCCGGCCGGCGGGGCAGCAAGCGCTTGAGCACGCCCGCCAACAAGTCGATGTTCAAGGTGCGCTCGTGCGCCTCGTCCAGGATGATGGTGTCGTAGCGGCGCAGCAGCGGATCGGAGGCGAGCTCCGCGAGCAGCAGGCCGTCGGTCATCAACAGCAGCCGCGTGGCGGCGGACGCCTGGTCGGCGAAGCGCACGCGAAAGCCGACGCTACGGCCCACCGGCTGCCCGACTTCCTCGGCGATGCGTGCGGCCAGTGCGCGTGCCGCGAGACGCCGCGGCTGCGTGTGCGCGATCAAGGCGTCAAGACCGCGTCCCAATTCCAGGCAGTACTGCGGCAATTGCGTGCTCTTGCCGGAGCCGGTGTCGCCGGCGACGATCAACACCTGATGGCGCCGCAACGCGTCGAGGATATCCTCGCGCCGCGCCGAGATCGGCAGTTCCGGGCCGTGCTTGAACACCAGCGGCACTGCGCCGCGCACGGCGCTGTCTACGCGTTGTTCACTCGCCACGCTTGACTTCTTGCCACAGCCGCTCCTGCGCAGCGAGGTCCAAGTCGGCGAAGTTGAGTCCGCGCTGTGCCGCGAGCGCCTCCATGCCGCGAAAGCGCCGCTCGAATTTGGCGTTCGCCGCACGCAGCGCGGCCTCGGCGTCGACCTCGAGCTTGCGGGCGAGGTCAGCCGCCGCGAACAACAAGTCGCCCACTTCCTCGAATACTTGCGGCGAGGCGAACTCGCCGTGAGCGGCCGCCTCGCGCACTTCCGCCAGTTCTTCGGCGACCTTGTCGGCGCTTTGCGTGGCGTGTTCGAAATCGAAACCGACGCGCGCCGCGCGCTTGCTCAATTTAAAGGCGCGCATCAACGCCGGCAGCGCCCGGGGCACACCATCCAAATGACCGGATAGCCCGTCGCCGGCGCCGCGCTCCTGCGCCTTGATGTCCTCCCAAACGGCGCTCTGCTGCGCGGCGCTGAGCGCTGCGCCGCCGCCGAACACGTGCGGATGGCGGCGCTTGAGCTTGTCGCAGATCGCGGCGGCGACCGCTTCGAAATCGAATTGCTGCGTTTCGCTGGCGATTTGCGCGTGAAACACCACTTGAAACAGCAAATCGCCCAATTCGCCCTTGAGGTGCTGCATATCGCCGCGTTCGATCGCGTCCGCGACCTCGTAGGCCTCTTCGACGGTGTACGGCGCGACACTCGCCAGCGTCTGCTCCCGATCCCACGGGCAACCGCCCGCCGCGCGCAGGCGCGCCATGATGCCGAGCAACTCGCGCATGTGAACCGTCATGACGCGCCGGCCGGGCCGGCTTGCAGCAGGCGCCGCAAGGTCATGAGCATGCCCGCGGTCGCGCCCCAAATATTGCGTTCGCCGTAAGGGATATCGTGCACATCGAAACTCAAATCGCCGAGCGCACGCCGGCGCAGTTTGTGATTGGCGGCATCCAGGATGAATTCCAGCGGAACTTCGAATACATCGTGAACCTCGGTCTCGGCGATGCGCAGTTGATAGTCGGGGTTCACGAAACCGACGACGGGGGTGACCCGAAAGCCCGTGATCACGACGTGATCGGGCAGGAACCCCGCAAACTCCACCGAACTTTGGCTAAGGCCGATTTCTTCTTGGGTCTCGCGCAGCGCCGCCTGCCACGAATCTTCGTCGCCTTCGACCCGGCCCCCCGGGAAACTAATCTGGCCGGCGTGATCCTTGAGCGTCTCCGCGCGCTGTGTCAGGAGCACGGTCCATCCGGCCGGGCGTTCCACCAAGGGAACGAGCACGGCCGCGGGCACTCGCCGCGCCGGGAGCAACGAGCGCATTCGCGACACGACCTCGGGCGGCGCGCCGGCGAGCCACTGCATGTCATCTTCCGGCGATGAGGGCTCGCGCTGCAGCGACTCGCGAATATGCGCTTTCGAATATAGAGGATCCATCAATCTTTGGCGCCGGTGCGTATGCCGCCCGCGGTGAGTGCTTTCGGATCGAGCAGGCGGCGCAATTCATCGATGCCGAGGTCGGTCATTTCTGCCGCCACTTCCAACACCGGCCGCCCCTCGGCGTAGGCCTTCTTGGCGATGGCCGCGCCTTTTTCGTAGCCTATGACCGGATTCAGGGCGGTTACCAAAATCGGATTGCGCGCCAGCGCCTCCTCGATGCGCCCGCGGTTGACGCTGAAGCCGGCGAGCGCGTGGTCGGCGAGATTACGGCTGCCGATCGCGAGCAGTTGCACGCTTTGCAGCAGGTTGTAGGCAATCACCGGCAGCATGACGTTGAGCTGAAAATTTCCCGACGCCGCGGCCAACGTGACGGTGGCATCATTGCCGATCGCCTGCGCCGCCATCATGGCCACGGCCTCGGGCACTACGGGATTGACCTTTCCCGGCATGATGCTGCTGCCGGGCTGCAATGCCGGCAGCGCTATTTCACCGAGGCCGGCCAGCGGCCCGCTGTTCATCAAGCGCAAATCGTTGGCGATTTTCATCAGGCTCACGGCGAGGACCTTGAGCTGCCCGGAGAGTTCCACGGCCGTATCCTGACTCGACAGCGCGGCGAAGAAATTATCGCTCGGCCGAAAGGCGAGCCCGCTGTCCGCGGCGATCGCACGCGCGAACGCGGCGGCGAATTCCGGCCGCGCGTTGATGCCGGTGCCGACCGCGGTGCCGCCTTGCGCGAGCCGCAGCAATCGCGGCATCACCGATTGCAGACGCAGCTCGGCATCGGCGATTTGCGCCTGCCAGCCGTTCAGCTCCTGCGCCAAGGTGATGGGCATGGCGTCCATGAGATGCGTGCGGCCGGTTTTTACGACGTCGGCGAATTCCACGGCGCGCAGGTTGAGTACCGCGCGCAGGCGAGCGAGCGCGGGCAGCAATTCCTCCTCGAGCAGCAGCGCCGCGGCGACGTGAATCGCGGTCGGAATCACATCGT
>CAYRAC010000091.1:0-10249 GCA_964422045.1 uncultured Steroidobacteraceae bacterium | reverse complement strand
GCGGCATCGCCGCGCTCGACGCCGCCGGCCGCTCGGCGCTCGGCGCTCGCCGAGAAGTATCGTCGCTTCGAGCCGCAATGGTGTGCGCGTGAAATCATCGCCTGGCTCGAAGGTGAATACGAATTCGATCCGAATTGTCTGACACAATGAGCGTCTATGGCGCGTCGTGTCGCTCCGGTGTGGTTGATGGGACTGACGAACGCCGTGTTCGGAATGTACGGCGGCATTCTGGTGATTTCAGTGCCGCAACTGCTGAGCGCGCAGCATGTGCCCGAAGCGACCATCGCATCGATGACCGCGGTCATGCTGTCGCCCGGCTTCTGGACATTTCTCGTGAGCCCGGTGTTGGACGTGCGCTTCAGCCGCCGCTGGTATTCGGCATTCACCGCCACGGTCGCCGCGGCGCTGCTGGTTGTGGCGCTTCTCAACCTGAGAAATCTCGCATTGGCGGAAATACTCCTCGTGACGGGTTATTTCTTCGCCAATCTGTACCAGAGTGCGCTCGGCGGCTGGCTCGCAAGCATCACGACCAAGGAAGAGGAAAGCAAGCTCAGTGTCTGGGTGACCGTCGGCAATATCGGCACCGGCGGCGCAATGGCATTGATGACCGGCGAGATCGTGCGCAATTTGCCGCCGCTCACCGCCGCCTTGCTGCTCGGCGCCTTGCTGCTGCTGCCGACCGCGGTTTTTCCATGGATGCCTGCGCCAGGTCCGGACCGGCGTCTGGCGCGCGAGAGTTTCCCGCAGTTTTTCGGCGAAGTGGTCAGCCTCTTGAAGCAGCGCGAAGTATTGATCGCGATTCTGCTGTTCATCGCGCCGGCGGCCACCTTCTCGCTGACGAACTTTCTCGGCGGCCTGGGCGCTGACTTCCACGCATCGACCCATGTCGTAGGGTTGGTCGGCGGCAGCGGGGTACTCCTGGGCGGTGTCTGCGGCTGCTTCATTTTCCCCTTGATCGACCGCTTGCTGCCGCTGCGGTTTCTGTATCTCGGTATTGGGATGGCCGGATCGCTGTTCACGCTCGCGCTCATTGCGATGGCGCATACGCCGCTGACCTTTGGCCTCGCCTTGATCGGCGAAAACATCTTCCAGGCGCTCGCGATCACGGCCTCGACCGCGATCGCCTTCGAAACGATCGGGCGAGCCAACCCGCTGGCGGCGACAACCTATTGCCTGATGGTTTCGGCATTCAACGTGCCGATTTTCTACATGCTGTTTGTCGACGGCTGGGGCTATGCGCGCAGCGGCGTCGGCGGTTCCTACGCGGCGGATGCTGGTTTCAGTTTGTTTTCTTGCCTCCTGTTGGGCGCCCTCCTCATCCTCTACCGGCGCTACCAAAACCGGCCTGCAGGGTTTGATCGGCTGCCTACAACGGAGTAGGTTCTCCCGGATGCGCACCGCCGATCAATGGCTCGACGAATACGGCGACAGCCACCGCAACCAGACCAACAAGGCCTTGCATTGGATCTGCGTGCCGGTGATCGTCTGGTGCGTCATCGGCCTATTGTGGTCGCTGCCGGTTCCCGCCGGCATTCGCGCGGCGCATCCGGCGCTCAACTGGGGCAGCGCCGCGGTGCTGGCGGCCTTGATTTACTACAGCTTGCTGTCGGTGCGGCTCGCGCTCGGCGCTCTACCCTTGCTGCTCGCCCTCGTGTGGATCGTCGACTCGGTCGATCACCTGGAGGGGGTGCCGTTGTGGAGCATCTGCGTATTCCTGTTCGTGGTCGCATGGGTAGGCCAGTTCGTCGGTCATGCGATCGAAGGCAAGCGCCCGTCGTTCTTCAAGGACGTGCAATTTCTCATGATCGGGCCGCTGTGGCTGTTGGCCGACGTGTATCGGCGGCTCGGTATTCGCTACTAGCAGGCGGCCGCGCGGCCGCGTTCGTAGGCCGCGCACTCGCGAAAGGCGTGCGCATGCAGCTCGGCGGTTCGCGCTCGCGTCTGCGCATACCCTCCGGCCAGCACGATGGTCAACGGCAGACCGCGGCCGCGTACGGCTTCGATCACGCAGCGCTCGCGCAATCGGATCCCCTCCTCGGTGAGCGCCAGCTTGCCGTAACGGTCGCCGGCGGCGACGTCGACGCCGGCGAGATAAAACACCAAATCGGCATTTGCGCGCTCGAGCACCAGCGGCAGATGGCGGCGCAGAGCATCCAGGTACTGCGCATCTTGCATCCCGTCGGGCAGCGGGACATCCAAATTGGAACGCATTTTGGCCAAGGGATAATTTCGCTCGCCGTGCATCGAGAAGGTAAATACCGCGTCTTCGTTTTCGAAGATTGCCGCGGTGCCATTGCCCTGATGGACGTCGAGATCGATGATTGCCGCGCGCTTGATCGCCCTATCCGCCTGCAACCGGCGGATGCTGACGGCGACGTCATTGAGCACGCAGAAGCCCTCGCCGTGGTCGGCGAATGCGTGATGCGTGCCGCCGGCCAGATTGGCGGAGAGTCCCTGCGCAAGCGCCGCGCGCGCCGCCATCAGCGTTCCTCCCGCGGCGAGACGGGATCTCAACCAGAGCGCCTCCGACCAGGGCAGGCCGAGCTTGCGTTGCTCCGCGGCGGACAGGGCTGATCCTGCGAGCTTTTCCAAGTACTCCGCGGTATGCACGAGTTGCAGCGTGGAATGGTCGATCGTCTCGGGCTGCAACAGATCGGCGGCGCCGATGATTCCTTCGCCGACCAGCGTGCCTTTCAACAGGCCGTACTTGCTCATCGGGAACGGATGTCCGGCCGGCAGGGCGATTTGGTACGACGGATGATAGACGTACATCATCCCCAGAGTATGGCCGCGGCCGGGCGTACGCGTCCAATGAGCAGCGCCTCGCTATCTGAGAGACATGGCCTCGCGCGGCGCCGCCGTTGCGCAGCCGAGGCTGCGCGTTTCGTGCTTCGCCAATTGTTCGCCGAGCGCGTCGCGAAGCGCCTCGATGCGTGCCAGCTGCGCGCATTCGCGCCGCCAGGCTTCTTGGGCTTGGGCGACGATTCCGAGCCGTATATTGCAATCCTCCTTGAGGCTCTCGACGGCCGCCATCGCGGCGAACCAGCGGCGCTCCAGGAGTTCTGTGGTGGACTCTGCGTCTACGCGATCGAGCGGCGAATCATTCTGCCTGTCGAGGTCAAGACTGCTCATGGTTTGGCTCCTATCCAAGTCGAGCCTCGATCCTGCCGTGCGAATGTGACGATTTGCGGACAACGGCAAGTGATTTTGTTTAATCGCAGTGCCTGAGCCGCGTCCGGCGCCGTGCGCGGCCGAGCCATGAGCTCGCACTGGGCGCGATCCGCTGCTGTGGCGGCGCATTGCGACCCGGCGCGAAGCCGCCGGCCGCGTCCACACGAATCTGCCGCGCAAGACTCTTCTGCAACCGATGCCAGGGCAGACTCCAATTTTCGCGAATCATGTCCATCACGCGGCTTGACCGACCGCTACCGCGAGCGGCACGACGGGGGTTCGCTCGCGCCATTTCGGCCAGTCGATCAAGCGTAATTGCCCGTTCATGTCTTCCACCATCGAGGTGCAGCTTTCCACCCAGTCGCCGTCGTTGCAGTACAGGATGCCGTCGATCTCGCGCATCTCTGCGCGATGAATATGGCCGCAGACGACGGTATTGACGCCGCGCTTGCGCGCTGCCTGCGCGACGGCTTCTTCAAAGCTGCCGATGTATTGAACCGCCGTTTTGGCCTTGTTTTTCAAGTACGAGGACAGCGACCAATGCGGCAGGTCGAACTTGCGGCGTACCCAGTTGATGTACGGATTGGCGGCGAGCAGCACATCGTAGATGTTGCTCCCGAGCTTGGCGAGCCACGGGCTGCACTTCACCACGCTGTCGAATTCATCGCCATGCAGCACCAGCATGCGGCGGCCGTCCGCTCCCTCATGAATGTACTCGCAATGAATTTCCAGATTGCCGAACACGGCGCCATCGAATTCGCGAAATACTTCATCGTGATTGCCCGGAACGAAGATCACCTTGGTGCCGCGTTTTGCCTTGCCCAAGATGGTTCGCAGCACATTGTTGTGCGACTGCGGCCAGAACATGTTTTTTTGCATGCTCCAGACATCGATGATGTCGCCGACCAGGAACAGCGTGTCCATCTCGACGTGATGCAGAAAATCCAACAGCAGATCGGCACTGCAGCCTTTGAAGCCCAAATGGATGTCTGAAATGAAGACGGTCCGCAACCGCATTGACGACTGCTCGGTGCGCTCCACCATGTCTCTTCCTCCCAATGACCTTCGGGTCGCGACCCAGAATCGTGTTTTGTTGTTACGAAGCCGTGACTGGGTTAAGAAGATTTGCTTACAAACAAGTGGGTTATGGCGAAAACATCGCGTGAAACGATAGAATTATGGAAAACGTCTATGGATTCCTTGACAGCTGCAGCTGCGCGGTTGCCGCGCGCACCGAGACATACGAGTATCCGCGCAAGGCCTCGGGCCGCGGGCGCGTCGCGCGCGAGGCGTCGTTATCCGATGCGTTCCAAGCCGCGAGCAACAGCCCGAACGCCAGCCAATTCAGCGACGCTTCGCGGCGCTGCAACCACCAGCCATGCGTTTGTGTCTTCATGATCCGCTCCTCGTTGCTTGACGAGGCCAGTGTGCGGCGGGAGCAGCGATTCCGCGGGGCGCAAATCAGGCAAACCGCCGGCCAATTGTGACCAATGGTGGCGATGCCATCGGCTATCATTCCAGCAATGAAAAAGCTCATCGCGATCGTCGAGGACGAGCCGGCTTTGCGCGAAAATTACGCGGCTGCGCTCTCGCGACACGGCTACACCGTCAAGACGTACGCCAATCGCAGGACCGCCATGCAGGCGTTCGCGAGCCACCTGCCCGATCTTGCCATCATCGATATTTCTCTCGAGGACGAAGCGGAGGGCGGCTTCGATTTGTGCCGCGACTTGCGCGCGCTGTCGGCGGAGCTGCCCATCATCTTTCTTACCGCGCGGGACAGCGAATTGGATGCGGTCTCAGGGCTTAGACTCGGTGCCGACGATTTCCTGACCAAAGACGTGAGCCTGCCGCACTTGGCGGCGCGCGTTGCCGCCCTGTTTCGGCGCATCGACGCGCTGCGGCGGCCGGACAACGCCGCCGAGATCGTGCGGCGCGGGGCGCTGTCCATCGACGGCGAGAAGATGCAGACCACCTGGAACGGCAAGCCCGTCACCTTGTCGCTGACGGAGTTTTGGATCGTGCACGCCTTGGCGCGCACGCCGGGCCATGTGAAGAATCGCCAGCAGCTCATGGATGCCGCGAGCGTCGTTCTCGACGACAACACCATCACGTCGCACATCAAACGCGTGCGCCGCAAATTTCAACAAATCGATCCGGCTTTCGATGCAATCCAGACCGTGTATGGAATGGGCTATCGCTGGGTCGAGTGAGTATTCGCCTGCAATTGTTGATCGTCGCGCTCAGCACGCTGGTGCTGCCGTGGGCGGGCTGCCAGTATGCGCGCGAGCTCGAGACGGCGCTGCGCGACTCGCAAGAAAGCGCTCTGCTCGCGAGCGCGGGAACCGTCGCCAACGCTCTGTCGGCGCAGCCGCAGCGCGTGCTGCGCGATCCTGAAGACACGACGCCCTTCGCCGCCGAGCGCGGCGACTGGTATGTCTTCCCGCTGCGCGGCGCGCCGCTGCTCGACGGCTACCGGGATGATTGGGGCGTCGCGGCGCAGCCGCGGCCCTTGCCGGCCGCGAGCGGCTACAGCGCGCGCGCGCAGCTCGGCTCCGCCGGGCGGTATCTGTATCTCTATGTCGAAGTCGACGATACGCATTTCGATCCCGAGCCGGGCAATGCGCACCCCGAGCGCGATCGCTTCGATCGGATCGATCTGACGCTGCAGCATCCCGACGGCACGCGGGAATTTTATTTCTTCGCGACCAGCGCGCCGGGGATGATCGCCGCGCAAAGCATCGTCAATGGCGGCGACGGTGAGGACCGCGCCGTGGAAGAGCCGCGCATCCAGGCATTCTGGCTGCAGACCGCGGCCGGCTATCACCTCGAGGCGCGCATTCCAGCGAGTTTCGTCGGCTCGCGTCTCTGGCTCGAGGCGCAAGACGGCAGCGGCAACGGCAAGACGGGCCTCGATGCCATCGCCGCTCCGGACGGGGGCCGCTTGTTCTCGATGACCGCGGGCCTCGACGAGCTCCTCGGCACTTTCATCCGCGCGGGTACCCGCGCCACGGTCATCGATGCAAATGCCTTGAAACTGGGCATGGCTGGCGAACTCGGCGCCGTCGGCGCCGTCGGGTCCGACGCGGATACGGAATCCTGGTACCGGCACCTGATCAGTGTCGACACCTCGAGCTTTCCATTGCAGTCGGCGGCGCCGGATCGGCTCGAGGGCAATAGCGTGGCCGCGGCGCTCGCAGGGCAGCCGCACGCCGAATGGGTGCGCGGCGCGGCCAATCAGGAATTGCTGCTGACGGCCGCCGCGCCCCTGGTCGTCGCCGGCATCCCCCGCGGCGCGGTGTTCCTCGAGCAGGCCGGGGATCAACTGCTCGAGTTGCGCGATCGGGCCGTGTCGCGCTTGTTCAATCTCACGTTGCTGGCGACGGGCGCGGCGTTCGTCGTGATGTTCGGTTTTGCGACCTGGCTGAGTCTGCGCATCGGACGCCTGCGCGACGCCGCCGAGTCCGCCGTGAGCAGCGACGGCAAGATTCGTCTCGACATGCCGGAATCTGCAAGCGCTGATGAGATCGGCGCGCTGGCGCGCGGCTTCGAGCGGCTGCTGGCGCGGCTCAACGAGCACACGCAATACCTACGAACCTTGGGCGGCAAGCTATCGCATGAATTGCGCACGCCGCTGACCATCGTGCGATCCTCTCTGGACAATCTGGAATCCGAAGGCCTGCGCGACGAGCAACGGCATTTCGTGACGCGCGCGCGCGACGGCACCCAGCGCCTACAGTCGATCTTGAGTGCGCTCGGCGCCGCGGCGCGGGTCGAGGAAAGCATCAAGCAGGCAGAATTCGTGAATTTCGACTTGTGCGAACTGCTGCGCTCCGCGATCGCCGGCTATCGCGACGGCTTTCCCCAGTCGCACTTCGTCCTGGACACGCCTGCCGATCCGTGCTTCTTTCGCGGCGCACCCGACCTCATCGCGCAGCTGCTCGACAAGCTGATCGAAAACGCCGTCGACTTCTGCCCGCCCGCCGGAATCATCACCGTGCGTCTGGAGCGGGCCTCGGGCAACTACCTGCTGCAGGTATCGAACGACGGGCCGCCCATTCCTCCGGCGCTGCACGGCCGCTTGTTCGAATCGTTGTTCG
The DNA here is from genome assembly GCA_964422045.1 of uncultured Steroidobacteraceae bacterium. Taxonomy (GTDB): domain Bacteria; phylum Pseudomonadota; class Gammaproteobacteria; order Steroidobacterales; family Steroidobacteraceae; genus Bog-1198. Next base: position 2,978 of record CAYRAC010000091.1, on the reverse strand, counting down.
AGCAGCGCCCAGGGCGCGACGACAAGCCGCACTTCGGCCTAGGGTTGTACATCGTGCGCCTGGTGGCCGAATTTCACGGCGGCGGCGCCGTTGCCGACAATCGCGCCGACGGCGGCGGTGCGCTCTTTACCATCACTCTGCCGTTGATCTAGATCGAGACCGCGCGTCAGGGCTCCTTCGTGGCCGAGCAGCCAGCGTTTGCGCGGCAAGCCGCCGCCATAGCCCGTCAATGCACCGTTTGCGCCGATCACGCGATGACAGGGCACGATTACCGAGATGGGATTGCTGCCGTTCGCGAGGCCCACGGCACGCGAGGCGCTCGGCTTGCCGATGCGGGCAGCGAGCTGTCCGTAACTCCACGTCTCCCCATACGGAATATCCAGCAGTTCGCGCCAGACGCGTTGTTGAAATGCCGTGCCCGACAGGTTCAGCGGCAGCGCGAAATCGCGCCGCGTTCCGCCGAAGTATTCGCCGAGTTGACGCGAGGCCGAAGGCAAGGCGCCCGCCGCCGCGTCCTCTTGCCAACCCGCGGTGGATTGCGCCTGGTGGCTCGGTTCCATATACAGACCCGTGAGGGCGGCGCCGTCGGTCGTCAGCAACAGCCGGCCGATCGGACTGTCGACATAGCAATAAGCATTCATTGATTCATCCTCAGGTGGAAGTCAGGTCAGGCGGCCAGGGAGTGCCATAGATAATGCGTCGCGTAGGCACGCCAGGGACGCCAGTCTTCGGCCAGCTTCTGCAGCTTCGTCTCGGTGGCATTCGCGGCCCGCAGCAACATGAGATCGCCGCTCGGAAATGCGTCCGGCCAATGCAGCGCCCGCATCGCGATGTATTGCGCCGTCCAGGGGCCGATCCCCGGCAGGCTCATCAGCGCCTCGATCTGCTCTTCGACATTCGGGGCATACGTCAAGGCAATCTTGCGTTCGCGCACGGCGGCCGCGAGCAGGGTCATGCTACGCGCTCGCGTACCGATGATGCCGAGCGCGGCAATTTCATCGACCGTCGCAGCGGCAATGCGCTCGACGGTCGGAGTCAGGCGATTGAGTTCCGCATAGGGCGTTGCGATCGGGGTACCAAACCTCTGCGCCCACCGGCCGGCCATGGTGGTTGCGCCTTTGACCGATACCTGCTGCCCCAAGATTGCTCGCACCGCGAGTTCGAAACCATCGAAGGCGCCGGCGACACGCAAGCCCGGAATCCGCCGCACCGTGTTCGCGAGCAGCGGGTCCCGCGACAGCAGGGCGCTCACCGCGTCCGGGACCGCGCCCAGGTCGAACAGGCGCTTGACGCGGGCGATGACGGCGCCGATCACCGGCGCCAGCGAGGGCGAGATTTCGACGTTCAAGGCGTTGCGCTGCTTGGCCCGCGACACCGCGATCCAGCCGTCGTGCTGCTCGATCGACACCGTGCGCCGATAGTGCGTTGCATCCGCCTTCTCGACCCCGGGGATGGCACGCAGCCGCAGAAAGTCGAGCAGGCTCGGCCAGGCAAACGGCGGCCTGAATTCCAGCTGGCAGTGCAAGCCTGCGGCGGCATTCGCCGTGCCGCGCAGATCTCGCGGACTCAATCCATAGCGCGATTTGAACAGTGCATTGAAGCGGCGCACGCTGCCAAAGCCGCTCGCAAACGCGATCTCGGTCAGGCTCAGGCGTGTTTCACCGAGCAGGCGCTTCGCCAACAGCAGCCGCTGCGTCTGTGCGAGTTCGATCGGCGATACCCCGAGCTCCGATTCGGTAACGCGCCGCAGGTGGCGGTCACTGACGCCGAGCGAGGCCGCCAGCTCGCCGACCTTGGCGCTCGACAGCGCATGTTCCTCGATGCCCGCAATCGCCGCCGCGACCAGGCGGCTGACGGCATCGACGGATGCGAGCCCCGGCGCGTGCTCCGGCCGGCACCGCAGGCACGGCCTGAATCCCGCGCCTTCCGCGGCGGCGGCGCTCGAATAAAAGCGCATGTTCTCGCGCTTCGCCGGCCGCGCCGGACAAATGGGACGGCAATAAATGCGGGTGGAGGTGATCGCCACGAAGAAGCGCCCGTCAAAGCGGCGGTCGTGGGCGCGCACTGCGCGATAACAAGCGTCGGAGTTCAATTCCATGGTGCCAGGATAGCCAAATCGCGCCGCCAATACTCGCCGTTTTCGGACCTCTAAATATGCTCAGGCGGCGGTGCGCACCCCCAAAAAGCGCAGCATCCCTTGTGCGGCTTCGCGGCCCTCGAACACCGCGGTCACCACCAAATCCGAGCCGCGCACCATGTCGCCGCCGGCGAAGATCTTTGGATTCGTGGTCTGAAACCGCCGTGCCGGCGCAGCCGACACGCGTACGCGGCCGTTGGCGTGCAACGCGATCTGCTGATCGACGAACCAGTCCGCGGGGCTCGGTAGAAATCCGAAGGCAATGATGACGGCGTCGGCATCGATGGTCTGTTCCGTCCCGGGAACGACTTCCGGGATGCGGCGGCCGCGCGGGCCGGGTGCACCCAAGCGGGTCTCGACCATCTTGACGCCCTGCACCCGATCCGAACCGACGATTTCGATCGGCTGCTGGTTGAATAAAAAAGTAACGCCTTCCTCCTTGCTGTTCTTGTAGTCGCGTCGCGAGCCCGGCATGTTGGCCTCGTCGCGACGGTAGGTACAGGTGACGCTGCTCGCGCCCTGGCGGATCGCCGTTCGATTGCAGTCCATGCCGGTGTCGCCGCCGCCGAGCACGACCACTCGCTTGCCGCGCATGTCGATGAAAGAACTCGAACGGGTATCGATTGCCAATTCGCGATTGATGTTGGAAATCAGATACGGCAACGCCTCATGGACCCCCGGCAGATCTTCGCCGGCGAATCCACCCTTGACGTAGGTGTAAGTGCCCATGCCGAGAAACACGGCGTCGAATTCCTCCGCTATCGTCTCGAAAGACACGTCGCGTCCGACCTCGACATTCAGGCGGAACTCCACCCCCATGTATTCCATGATCTCGCGGCGC
>CAYRAC010000090.1:0-10251 GCA_964422045.1 uncultured Steroidobacteraceae bacterium | reverse complement strand
CATCTAGGCCAAGCGCCCTAAATTCCGCTGCGGCCGACTCGCCGCAGGCCGTGTCGCGGTCGGCCAGGATCACCGCCGCTCCGTGGGCGGCGAGCGCGTGCGCAATGCCCCGGCCAAGACCTTGGGCCGCGCCGGTCACCAGGGCGACCCGACCTTGCAGATCGAACAATCCTTTGGCATCAAGCCCGGTCAATTCGATCTCGGCTGCCAGTAAAGCGAGCCGTCGTCGGCGACCAGGACATTCATGGGTTCAAGCGATTGACCCAGGCAGGGGCCCAGCGTGCATAAGCCGGTCGCAATGTCGAATAGGGCGCCGTGCGCACTGCAGACGATGCGATCGCGCCCGGCGTTAAGATACGCATTCTTGCGCCAGGCCATCGGTACCCCGTTGATGTGTGGGCAGGCATCGCGCCAGGCGAACAGCGCGCCGCCTTGGCGAACCACCAGCATCGTGTCCTGCCCCGTATTGAGCGGATCGAAGCCGCGCGAATCACCGTCCGGAATCTCCTCCAGGCGGCACAGGCGTACACCGGCCGGCTGCATCTAGGGCGCGCCGCCCAAACGCGCTGTCAATGCGCCGCCCCAGGCGCCGGAGGGCCGCCAGGAGACCACTTCTCGCGATGATGAAACAAGAACAATTGCGAAGAGTCGGCATTGATCGGCACTTCGCGCGCCACCCAAGAGGCGTCGTGCAAATCCATATCGGCATCGTATTCGACGTGACAACCCAGCGGGCTGTTGAAGTACCAGAACCAGTTCGAACCGAACTTGTGCCGTCCAGGACCCCAGAACGACTGATAGCCCTTGTTCACGAAGCGATACCCCGCCTGCATCAATTCCGTGGGTCCCGCCAAGTGAAACGTAAAATGCTCGCAGCCCAGCATCGCGGGCGGCGTCTGGATGAGAAACAGCGTGTGGTGATCGAGCGATCCCGCCGGCTGCAAGAACGGACCGGCGCCGATGAAGCGGTCGGTACAGCGGAAACCCAACCGCTGGTAGAACGCTTCAGCCTTGGCCGCGTCCGGCACGAAGTACACCACGTGCGAGAGCGTGCGCGGTACGATCACCGCCGCCTCGTCCACTGCGACGATATTGGCCGGCCGCTGCGCCGGAGCACCCGGCGCGTTGATCGCTTCGGCAGGCAGGCTGAATTTGCGCCGCACGGTGATTTGAAAGCCGAGCACGAAACCCATGTTGTCGAGCGCTTCGAGCGACCCGTCGGCGAGCCTGCGCACCTCTCGATCCTTGCCCAACTCGGCTGCGACGGCGGTGAGAGTCGCGGCGTCGGCGACGCCGTATACGGTCTTGCGCAGCATGCTCGCCGTGCCCATCGGGGCCGGCAGGCTGGCATCGTTCTTGTGGCGAATCACGATCGCGGTGCCGTCGAGCGCCTCGAATCGGCCGCCGGCCGCGCTGACATCGCGGGGCGTCAGACCGTAATCGGTGAGGTATTGAATGCAGGCAGCGACGTCGTCGACGCCGAAAATGAGTGAGTCTGGTCCAATGATTTGCATGTTGATTCTCTAGAGGTGAGCGACGCGGCCGCCGAGCGTCTCGGCAACCCAATCGGCGATGAAGGCACCGGCATTTGCCGAATTGTCGAAGCTCGAGTGTTGTACGCCGCCCTCGCGCGCGGTGAATATTTTCAGCTCGCGCTTCGGGCTGTTTACCAATTGATCGTAGGTGCGCTCGGCCCAATGCAGCGGGATTTGCGAATCCTTCTCGCCATGCGTCACCAGGAACGGAACCTTGATGCGATCCAATACTCCGTCCAGATGTACCTGCTCTGCGATTTTCATGAATTCATCGATGCTGTCGCCGCCCCATACCCAACGCACATGATCCCAATAATGCGGCACCGGAAAGCTGCCTTCCCGCAGCAGCCGCTTTTTCTGCACGTCGCGCCAATCGTGATTCGCACCCCAGCACACGCCCATGGCGAAACGCGGCTCGAAGGCGACGGCCCGCGGACAGTAGTAGCCGCCCAATGACACACCCTCGAGACCAATTCTCTGCGGATCGATGTCGGTGCGAGTCCCGAGATAATCGAGCACCTTGCTCGCCCATAATTCGCTGTTATAGACCGCCTTCATGCCGTGCAAGCGCAGCGCTTCGCCGCTGCCCGGTTGGTCTATCAGCAACGAGGCGACGCCGCGCTGCGCGAGCCAGCGCGGCAGACCAACGAAGTACTTCATCTCTTTGGTGCTATCCAAGCCATTGACCTGCACCAGGAGCGGTGCCGGGCCGGTGACCCCCTCGGCGCGTACGTAAAGACCGCTGAGGTGCACGTTCGCATAGGGAATCTGCAGCCGTTCGCAATTGGCGCCCGACAACGTGACGCCGCGCGCGAACGCGCGCTGCATCTGCGCATACAATTCGGCTCGCCCAGGGCTGCCGTGTCCCTGCATGCGTTCGGCGGTCAAATAATAGATGGCCGCGCGCTGTAATTTGTCGCCGGCGGAGATCAGGCGCCCATGCTCCTCGTCCTCGGCCGCGAGGCTCGCGAGCTTGTCGCCCATGCTGACCCAGCTGCGCGCAAACGCGCGAGTGCCCTCGGCGTCCGGCGACTTGGAGGCCTCCATCAGCGGCGCGCACATCTCCTCGATCTCGCCGATCCGCGCGCCCATTTCGATCGCCAGATCAACCGACAGGTTCCAGACGTAGTTGGTTGGAAAATAACGGAACATGGCTGCCGCCTCAAGGATGCAGCGCGCGCTGCAGTGAGGCAGTTTACCGTTACCAGCCCGGCTCGATACGCGATTGGCGTGATGGTTGATATCGCCCTCGTCGATACATTACCCTGCAACGCGTATGCGCTTCCAACAACTGGACCTGAATCTGCTGGTGGCATTGGACGCCTTGTTGAGCGAGCGCAGCATCACACTCGCGGGCCAGAAGCTGCATTTGAGTCAGTCCGGCATGAGTTCCGGGCTCGCGCGATTGCGCGAATACTTCGGCGACGAATTGTTGGTCATGATCGGTAAGAAAATGGTGCCGACCCCGCTCGGCGAGAGCCTGGCGGGGCCGGTGCGCAAGATATTGATCGATATTCATGCCACGCTCGAGGCCAAACCCGGCTTCGACCCGCAGACCTCGACCCGCTGCTTCACGCTCATGATGTCCGATTATGTGGCAAGCGTGCTGATGACCGGCGTCACGCGGCGCGCGGCGGCGATTGCGCCCGGCGTTGGTTTCGAGCTCCTCAGCAACAATGAAGCCAGCCCCGGTGAAATCTTGGACCGCGCCGAGGTCGACGTGCTGATCATGCCGGAAGACGTGGTCCCGGGAACCCATCCGCGAGACCGCCTGTACGACGAGGACTCCGTGTGCATCGTGTGTGCGCAGAATTCCGACGTTGGCGAGATGTTGACGTTGGATCAGTACCTGAGCATGGGGCATGTCGCGGTGGCGTTCTCGCGCGGGCGCGTGCCGGCCATTGACGAATGGTTTCTGAGCCAAATGGGTCACGTGCGGCGCATCGAAGTCGTCGCCATGAATTTCAACATGGTGCCGCAGTTTATTGTCGGCACCAAACGCGTGGCCACCGTGCACCGGCGCCTGGCGGAATACTATCTGAGGCTGATGCCGCTGCGGGTGTTCGAACCGCCGCTGGCGTTGCCGTCATTGGTCGAGTCGGCGCATTGGAATCGCGCCTTCGATCGCGACCCGGGCAGCATCTGGCTGCGGCAAATACTACGAGAAGTGGCGCAGGTCGTTACGCCCTAACGAGTATCGATAACCGGCTTGATTTCAGGGTCATAGCGCGCATGCTCATGCGGTCAAATGGGCGCGAGCAGTGCGATCATCGAATCGCGCATCACCTGCGCATGCTCGTCTTTCGATCCGCCGGTGATTTCGATCTCGCCCAAACGCAGCGAGTTCTCGACGACCATCTTGCAACGCGCGAAGCGGCGCGCCACATAGGCGGCGAGCGCCGACTCGAGGGAGGCCGCCCGCTGCAACTCCTCGACCAGAACGATGGCATCCTCGACGCTGATCGCCGCGCCCGACGCCAGGTGGGGGGTGGTGGCATGCGCCGCATCCCCGGTCAGCACGACCCGTCCGTGATGCCACGGTGGCGGCAACAGCACGGCCTCCAAAGGCCGATACAGAATCCGCGAGTGCGCATCGAGACCGTCGCGAAGCCGCCCGACGGCACCGGAGAATTCCGCCAGCATGCCGGCCAGGATCCGTGTCCATTGGTCTTCGGGGATGCGCTCATTGAGCTTGCGATGATCGAGGCAGAACAGATACATCTCGTCGGCCGAAACCGGATTCAGACCCGCTTTGATGGCGCGGCCCATGAACATGCTGGCCGCCGTGATCTGCGGCTGCCGAGCCACCACCGCGCGCCAGCAGCCCTGGCCGGTGTACGTGGGTTTCGGGGCCTCGGGAAACACGGCGCCGCGCACCTTGGAGTAAAGTCCATCGGCTCCCACCACCAGATCGTAGCGGCCGCGCGAGCCGTCCGTAAAGCTGACCTCGACCGCCTCGTCGCTCGGCTCGATCTTCGTGAAAGTCACGCCGAGCCTGACGGCCGTGCCGGACGCGAGCGTTGCCTTCGACAAAATGCGCGCCAGCACCGGACGCAAAATGCCGCCGCTACCCGGTATCTCGGGACCGGCGATGCGCGGCGTGGGTAACGTCGCCATCACCGTGCCGTCGGGAGCGCACAGGTCGCAGCCGTCGCTGCACCACCCTTGCGCGGCTATCTCCGGCAACACACCGAGCGTCTTGAAGGCGCGCAGCGCCGCACCGCCGATGGTGATTCCCGCGCCGTAGACGCGCCACTCCGGGTCGATCTCGACCAAATCGACCGCCACGCCGCGCTTGCGCAGTTCGATGGCGGTCGCCATGCCTGCGATGCCGCCGCCGATGATCAACACACCCTGAGCCGTGTTCATAACCAGATTACCCGAGCGAACGCTCCGCGCAGAACCTTACAAGAGTTGCGGCCATGCGCATAGGCGATTCTCGGCATCCGACCCATCGACAGCGCAGATGCTCAGAGCAGGTTGTTCGGCCAAATCATGGTGCGCCACATATGCGCGACCGCCGAGCCGTCGAAGCCCAACCCCTCCGCCGGTTGCCTGAAGTGGCGGCCGATGATGTCCGTGAATTCCTCCAGGTCCACCGTCACCGTGGGATCGAAGGCGTACAGATCGTTCAACGTGATCAGCCGCGAGGTCATGTACCAGCGATGCTTGCGGGCCTCCTCGTAGGCGCGCTGGATATGCGGCGGCGGTGCGTACTCCGGCCCGAAAAATCGCAAGTACGCTTCAGGGTAAGCGTAACCAACCGACGGATCGGGGAAAAACCGCAACGCTTGGTGTTGGCGAATCGCCCAACTGACCTCCTCGCTGACATACGGCTCGACCAGTTGCGCGCCCCAGTAGCCGTGATCCGCGCGGATGAGTGCGCCGTTGGCAATGTCGTGCAACAGGCACGCCAGCACCACTCTTTCATCCAGCCCCAAGTTCAAGGCAAGCTTTGCGCTCTGCAGAAGATGATTGCGCGTGAACGCAGTGAATCGATGGCGAAAAAAATCCTGCAGCTGGGGTTTGTCCGGCATTTTCGGCAATACCGGATTGTCGCCCATCATGAATACGGTATCCGGCCCGAGCTGAGCCATGAGCTCGACTTCAATCTCTGGTTCACCGGTGCCGAGCGTCGCCACGGGAGCCGGCATGATGAGCCGCCGCCGCCCGCCTTGTAGCTGATCCATGTCCTGCACTCGCCTGATGGGTTCAGTCCATTATAAGCATCAAACGCGTGCCAGCCTCGCATCCAGGCGGGGAAACACTTTGCGCGCGTTGCCCTCGAATATCTTGTGGCGATCAGCATCGCTCAGAGCAAGCGCGTCCACATAGCGCTTGGTATCGTCGAAGTACTGACCGGTCTCCGGGTCGATGCCGCGAACCGCGCCCACCATTTCCGAACCGAACAAAATATTGTCGACGGGAATGACCTTGTGCAGCAGTTCGATGCCCGGCAAATGATAGACGCAGGTGTCGAAGAACACGTTCTTCAACAGATAGTCCTTGAGCAGAGGCCGTTTGAGGTCTTGCGCCAGTCCGCGATATCGGCCCCAGTGATAGGGGACCGCGCCGCCGCCGTGCGGAATGATGAAGCGCAGGGTGGGAAAGTCGGCAAACAAGTCGCTGGTCAGAAATTGCATGAATGCCGTGGTATCGGCATTGATGTAGTGCGCACCCGTGGCGTGAAAGTTCGGGTTGCAGGAAGAACTGACGTGCACCATGGCAGGCACATCGAGTTCCACCATCTTCTCGTACAACGGATACCAGTGCCGATCGGTGAGCGGCGGCGAGGACCAGTGGCCCCCCGAAGGATCCGGATTCAGATTGCAGCCGATGAACCCCAACTCGCTCACGCAGCGCTCGAGTTCTGCGGCGCTGTTCGCGGGCGCCACTCCCGGAGACTGCGGCAATTGGCAGACACCGACGAAGTTGGACGGATACAGGGTCACGACGCGATAGATGAGATCATTGCAAGCCTGCGTCCAGCGGCGGCTGGTCGTTTCGTTGCCGATGTGGTGCGCCATTGCGGAGGCGCGCGGCGAAAAAATGGTGAGATCCGTGCCGCGGGCGCGCTGCAGCTTGAGCTGGGCGTTCTCCAGGCTGTCGCGAATCTCATCGTCGCTGATGCGCGTCTGCGCCGTCAACGGAACGCCGACATCGGCTTTCAGGCCGGCGATTTGCTCGTCGCGAAATTTCTGCAGCGCGGCGGGCGCTGTCGTGTAGTGACCGTGGCAGTCGATGATCATCCGCCCTCCCCCGTATCGGCCCAGTACAAACGCGTGGGATTATCCACGAGAATCCGCTGCCGTTGTGCCGGGTCCGGGCAAATTTCCGCGAACAGATTCACCAGCTCGCCGTCGTTGGGCATGTCTTTGGTGATATTCGGGTGCGGCCAGTCCGTGCCCCACAAAATTCGCCGCGAATCGATCGCAATCAAGGCGCGGGCGAACGGCACGGCATCGGTAAACGGCCGCTTGCCCACCGATACGCGCTCGGCGCCGCACACCTTGACCCACGCCAGCGGGTTGTTCTTGAACAAATCCAGCAGCAGTTGGAACGGGCGCTGTTCGAGGCCGTCGGCCGCCTTGACGCGCCCCATGTGGTCGATGACGAACGGCACGTCGATCCGTGCCAACAAATCTTGCTGCATCATGATGTCCTCGGCGTCGAAATGCAGCACGATGTGCCAGCCCAACGGCTTGATGCGTGCCACCAATCGATAGAACACGTCGAGATCCGGGACGCCGCCCAAGTGCTTGACGAAATTAAAGCGAATGCCGCGAATGCCGCCCGCATGCAGGCCGCGCAGTTCCTGTTCGGTCACCGCATCATCGACGCAGGCGACGCCGCGATAGCTGCCGCCGCTCGATGCGATGGCATCCAAGGTCACCGCCATCTGCGTTCCATGGCAGCTGGCGTGGACGATGACCGCCCGCGAAATGCCGAGGTGAGCGTGCAGCTTGCGCAAGTTCTCAACCGGTGCGTCGGGTGGGGTGTAGCTGCGGTCGGGAGAGTATGGGAATTTGCTCGCCGGACCGAATACGTGGCAATGCGCGTCGCAAGCGCCGGGCGGCAGGCTCCAGGCGGGCTTCACCGGATGCGGATCGGGTGGCGGACAGCTCTTCAGTGGATTCTTCGCAGGCTGGCTCATTTCTGCAATTCCCGCAAGTAGGCCGCCTCATCCTCGTAGTATTTTAGGCCGGCCTTGGCCAGGGCTTCGCGCATCCCGTACAAATCGAGGCCCAATTCCCCGGCTGCGAGCCGCTGGCGATTCGCCGCCTCCTTCTTTTCTCGCGCCGCCGCGGCCGCGGCAACCCGAGCGGCATGCGATTTCGGTACGATCACGACGCCGTCGTCGTCCGCCACGACCACATCGCCCGGATTCACCAGGGCGCCCGCGCAAACGATCGGGGTATTCACCGAACCGACCGTGGCTTTCACCGTGCCCTTGCCATTGACGGCCTTCGACCAGACTGGGAAACCCATGTCGCGCAGATCCGCCGTGTCGCGGCAGCCGGCGTCGATGACCAGTCCAAGCGCGCCGCGCGCCCGGAACGAGGTGGCGAGGAGATCCCCGAACATGCCGTCCGTGTTCGCTGACGATGTGCCGAGCACCGGGACATCTCCCGGCTTTAGGAGTTCGGCGGCGACGTGCAGCATCCAATTGTCGCCGGGGTGCGCCAAGACGGTGAGCGCCGTGCCGCACAGCTTCGCACCCGGATAAATGGGACGAATGCTCGCATCCAGGAGTCCCACGCGACCCATGGCTTCGTGAATCGTCGCGACGCCGTAGTTCGCGAGTTGTACCACGCTGGCGGAATCGGCGCGAATCACATTCCTCACCGCAATCGCAGATTGTCCGATCATAAAGCACCTTTCTGCAAACCTCGGATGATCACGTATACTATCAAGGAATGAGCGATATACCTGCTATAGCAATTTGGCATGGGTCATGAGGCTAAGCGCCCGATGGATTTGAAACAGCTGGAGTATTTTCGACACGTGGCCGAACTCGGCAGCTTCACCCGCGCCGCCTCGTACCTATCCGTGGTGCAGCCGGCATTGAGCCGCCAAGTGCGGCAGCTGGAAGTGGAACTCGGCCAGAATCTATTCGACCGCAACGGACGCGGCGTGGTTCTCACCGATGCGGGTTCGCGCCTGCTCGAACACACGCGCGGCATCTTGATGCAAGTGGGTCGGGCCCGTCAGGAGCTCGAAGATCAGAAGAACGGCGACTCGGGTCACCTGGTACTGGGGCTGCCGCCGAGCCTGGGGCGCAGCCTGACGGTCCCCTTGGTCAAGGCTTTCAGCCGTCTATTGCCGAACGCGCGGCTCGCGACGGTCGAAGGTCTCTCGGTGTACATGCTCGAGTGGCTGAGCATCGGCCGGGTCGATTGCGCATTGGTTTACAACGCGCCCGCCTCCGCGACGCTGGAACTGCAGCCGCTGCTCGATGAACAGTTGTTTTTCATAGCGCCGCGCGCCGCTGCGCAACGGCGCAAGAGCCGCAAGTCCATCACACTCAGCGAGCTGTCGGAGCATCCGCTCATCATTCCGAGCCGCCCGCACTCCATACGCATGTCGGTGGAGAACGCGCTATCGGGTATCGACCGCAGGATCCGCGTCGCCCACGAAATCGAATGCATTCCCGCGGTCATCGATCTGGTTCGCCAAGGTCACGGCTCGGGTGTGTTGCCCTTGAGTGCGATGCAGGCCACGCAATGGGGCGACGCGGTCGAGGTCAAGCCCATCTTGGCGCCAATCCTCACGACCTCGCTGTCCATCGCGATCTCGGCGCAGCGGCCGAAAAGTCCGCTGATGCGCAAGTCGCTCGAGCTGATTCGCGATATCGTGCGACAGGAAATTCGTCCCGCGGAGATCCCACTATGACGCTGCCCCATGACTACGAGAGCATTCCCGGTACCTACGTTTACGACGCCGAGCGCGGGCGCATCGGCTACCCGCTGAACATGTTCTGCATGTCGCTCAACAAGGCGGAGAATCGCAAACGTTTCAAGGACAACGAGGCCGCGTATCTCGATGGCTTTGCGCTCAGCGCCGAGCAGCGGCGCACCGTTCTCGAGCGCGACTGGCTGGGCATGTTGCGCGTCGGAGGAAATATCTATTACACCATCAAGATTGCATTCTGCGACGGCCTCACCTTCCAGGATGTGGCGGGCATGATGTCCGGCGTTCCGAAGGAAACCTACGCGCAAATGATGCTGGCGGGCGGCCGCTCTGCCGAGGGCAATCGCTACAAGGACGACGCCAAGGAGAACGATCATGGCTAAAATAGTTGCCGGCATCGCCTCCTCGCATGTCCCGGCCATCGGCGTTGCGATGGATCGCGGCACGACCGACACGCCGTATTGGCAGCCGCTGTTCAAGGGTTATGGCCCGGCGCAACAGTGGCTTGCCAAGTTGGCACCCGACGTCGCGATCGTCGTCTACAACGACCACGCCAACGCCTTCTCCCTGGAGATCATCCCGACGTTCTTGATAGGCGTCGCCGATACGTTTCCGATTGCGGACGAAGGATTCGGACCGCGCCCGGTACCCGCGGTGCTCGGCCACCCCACCCTCGCATGGCATCTGGCGGAATCGCTCATCCTCGATGAATTCGACATGACGATCGCCAACCAGATGTCCGTGGATCACGGGCTCACGGTGCCGTTGTCCGTCACCTGCGGTAAAGCGGATGCGTGGCCGTTTC
>CAYRAC010000089.1:0-10300 GCA_964422045.1 uncultured Steroidobacteraceae bacterium | reverse complement strand
TGCAGATCGAGACTCCGCAGGAGCAATTGTCGACGCTGCTGGAGCATTACGACACGAGTGTGTATCGCGCTGCGTAGCGCGCAGGGGAGTTCGGACGAGGCCATGGTCGCAAAAAAGAAAGCAAAATCACGCAGGGATGGATCGGCGGCTTTCAACGGCCGCGATCTGAGGGTCAACGGGAAAGGTGTGCCTTTGCGTTCCCAGGCCGAAGAGGCCTTGGAGTGCTATTTCGAAACCCTTAACGGTCACAAGCCTGCGCATTTGTACGAACTCGTGATGCGAGAAGTGGAGGAACCGCTGTTCAAAGTTGTCATGGGCCACGTGCAGGGCAACCAGAGCCGCGCAGCCACGATTCTCGGCATCAACCGCGGCACCTTGCGCAAGAAGCTCAAAGAGTTCGGTATCAACGAGTAGCGTTCAATTGCTCACGCCCGTCCGCCGTGCGTTGCTCAGCGTCTCCGATAAGACCGGAATTGTTGAACTCGCGCGAGAATTGAAGGAACGCGGCATTGAGCTCCTCTCGACCGGCGGAACCGCCAAGCTCTTGCTCGAACACGGCATTTCCGTCAAGGAGGTGGCCGATCACACCGGATTTCCGGAAATCATGGGCGGTCGCGTCAAGACTCTGCATCCCAAGATTCACGGCGGGTTATTGGGCAGGCGCGGCACCGATGACGCCGTCATGGATTTGCACGATATCGAGCCCATCGATTTGCTCGCCGTCAATCTTTATCCTTTCGCCGCGACCGTGGCACGGGCCGACTGTAGCTACGACGAAGCGGTCGACAATATCGATATCGGCGGCCCGGCGATGGTCCGCGCCGCGGCCAAGAATCATGCCTCGGTCACCGTCGTCGTCGACCCGCACGACTACCGCGAACTGCTCGACGAACTCGCCGCCAACCAGGGCGCAACGAATGTTGCCATGCGACAGAAGCTCGCCGCCAAAGCCTTCGCGCATACCGCGCAATACGATGCCATGGTGTCGGCCTACTTCACCGGCGCAATCGGCGGCGGTGTACCGACCTTCCCCGACGACCTGAACTTGTCGTTTCGCAAGCACCTGGATTTGCGCTATGGCGAAAACCCACACCAACAGGCTGCGTTCTATACCGATCCGCGTGCCATCGGCGCCTCGGTGACGCGAGCCAAACAAATCCAGGGCAAGGAACTCTCGTACAACAACATCGCAGACAGCGACACCGCCCTTGAATGTGTGCGCCAGTTCGACACTGCGGGCTGCGTCATCGTCAAACACGCCAACCCCTGCGGCGCTGCGCGAGCCGCGACACTCGCCGAAGCCTACGCGCGCGCCTACCGCACCGATCCCACCTCGGCGTATGGCGGCGTCATTGCCTTCAACCGCGAGTTGGATGCGGCGACCGCCCGCGCCATCGTCGAACAGCAGTTCGTCGAGGTAATCGTGGCACCCAGCCTGTCCGAAACGGCAAAGGCACTGTTGACACTCAAAGACAATGTACGTGTGTTGCTGGTTGGCGATTTGACGCTGCCCGTCACGCAACTGCTCGAGTACAAAAGCGTTGCCGGTGGTCTCCTGGTTCAAACGCGCGATACCGGCGTCATCATGGCGCAGGAACTGCGCGCCGTGACGGAGCGCGTGCCGACACTGGCTGAACTCGACGACTTGATCTTCGCATGGCGGGTGGCGAAATATGTTAAATCCAACGCCATCGTCTGCGCCAAGGATAAGGCCACCATTGGCATCGGTGCCGGGCAGATGAGCCGTGTGGTCAGCAGCAAAATCGCCGCTGCCAAGGCCCAGGATGCGGGGCTCGATATGCACGGCGCGAGCATCGCATCCGATGCATTTTTCCCGTTTCGGGATGGGCTCGATGCGGTGGCCGAACTCGGTATCAAATCCGTGATCCAGCCGGGCGGCTCGAAACGCGACGCTGACGTCATCGCGGCGGCCGACGAACACGGCATTGCGATGGTGTTCACCGGAATGCGCCATTTTCGCCACTAGGGGTCACGCATGAAGATCCTGATTGTCGGCGGGGGCGGCCGCGAACATGCGCTGGCATGGAAATGCGCACAGTCGCCGCGCGTGCAGCAGGTATTCGTGGCGCCGGGCAACGCCGGCACAGCGCTGGAAGAGAAGGTCCGAAATGTCGATATCCCGGCCGACGATCTCGCGGCGCTGCTCGCATTCGCGGCTCGCGAAGACATCGGACTGACCCTCGTCGGGCCGGAGGGTCCTCTGGTTGCCGGCATCGTCGATCGATTCACGGCGGCCGGGCGCGCGTGCTTCGGCCCGTCCCGCGCTGCATCTCGCCTCGAGGGCTCGAAGGCGTTCACCAAGCAATTCCTGGAGCGGCACTCGATCCCGACGGCGAGCTACAAAGTCTTCGACCATGCAACCTTCGATGCCGCCTATATTCGTGCTCAGCGATTGCCGTTGGTTGTCAAAGCCGACGGTCTCGCCGCCGGCAAGGGCGTGGTGATCTGCGATACCCATGAGTCGGCGATCGATGCCGCCAACGGCATGCTGGGCGGCAGTTACGGCAGCGCCGGTGATCGAATCGTGATCGAGGAATTCCTGCGCGGCGAAGAAGTCAGCTTCATCGTGATCGCGAGCGATCAAGCCGTGGTGCCGCTCGCCACCTCGCAGGATCACAAGCGACGCGATGACGGGGACCGCGGACCCAATACCGGCGGCATGGGTGCCTACTCGCCAGCGCCCATCGTCACCCAGGCGTTGCATGAACGCATCATGCACGAGGTCATCGAACCCACGTTGCGCGGTCTGCGCGAGGACGGCAACCCTTACCTGGGATTTCTTTACGCCGGGCTCATGATCGCCGCGGACGGCACTCCCAACGTGCTCGAGTTCAACTGTCGGTTCGGCGATCCCGAAGCGCAGCCGATTCTCGCGCGGCTGCAGAGCGATCTTGTCGATCTGTGCGCGGCAGCGCTCGACGGCACCCTGACTCGAGTCGAGCCGCGCTGGGACCCACGCGCAGCGCTCGGCGTGGTGATGGCGGCCGGCGGCTATCCGGACAGCTATCGCAAAGGCGATGCGATCAGCGGACTCGATGCCGCGGCACGCTTGCCGGGCAAGGTTTTTCACGCCGGCACGCGCCGCGACGGCGAGTCAATCGTCACCGCCGGTGGCCGCGTGCTGTGCGCGGTCGGTTTGGGCGATTCGGTCGCCGCCGCACAAGCGCAGGCCTACGACCTGGTGCATGCCATTCACTGGAATCTGGTGCAATACCGGCGCGACATTGGCTACCGTGCGATCGAACGCGAAAGCCCGGATCCTTAGGCCGTTCAATTCTTGAACAGCGAGATCGCGACCGATGTCATTGCATGGAAGATGCCGCGTGCGCGAGCACAGCGCGGCGCGCACAATAGCGCGCAACACCCACCTGGAGTTTGCGATGACTCATGTCCGCCCCAGCATTGCCGACAAGCGCCGCGCATTTCATAAATTGCATACGGGCGGCTGCTTCGTGATACCGAACCCCTGGGACGTGGGCAGCGCGCGTTTTCTGCAGGGCCTCGGTTTCAAGGCGCTCGCCACCACCAGCTCCGGGTTCGCCTGGTCGCATGGCCACCCGGACGGCGGAATGTCCCGTGATCGGGTGCTCGAGCACCTGGCCGAGATGGTCGAGGCCACGGATCTGCCGATCAACGCGGACTTCGAACACGGTTTTGCAGCCGACGCCGCCGGCGTCGCCGAAAGCGTCCGGCTCGCCGTCGAGACCGGTGTCGCGGGACTCTCGATCGAAGACTCGACGGGCGACGCGGCGCATCCGCTGTTCGAACCCCAGGATGCCGTCGAGCGGATTCGCGCGGCGCGCAAAGCCATCGACAAAGCCGGCGGCGATACGCTTCTCGTCGGCCGTGCGGAGTGCTTTCTCGTCGGACGGCCCGATGTCGAGTTCGCCATCGAGCGGCTCAAGTCCTATGCCGACGCCGGCGCCGACTGCCTCTATGCTCCGGGAATCCGAACTCCGGAGCACATCCAAGCCATCGTCGCGGGCGTCGCACCGAAGCCCGTGAACCTGCTGATGGGCTGGCACGGAAAACTCAGCGTCGAGGCGATCGCGGCGCTCGGCGTGCGCCGCATCAGCGTCGGCGGCGCGCTCGCGCGCTCCGCTTGGGGCGGCTTCATCCGCGCTGCCAAGCTGCTGCTCGATGAAGGCAAATTCGACGGCTTTGCCGACGCGGCGCCGGGCGTGGACTTGGATAGGATTTTTAGCGGCGGTTGACGGAGCTCAAGGAGCGCGCTTCAGATCGCTGCTGGCGAGCGACGCTCTCAGCCGCGAGACGTACTCGGAAGCTGCATCGCGAGACTCCGGACTCAATGCGCTAGCCTGCCACATGACGGCGTAATTCAGTGCCGCGCGCAAGTCGCCGGTCGCCCCGCATAAATTCGCGAGCGATCGCGACAGATCGCTATTGCGCACTTGCTTGGAAAGAGCCTGCGCGGCGCGCGGCAGAAAGGCCTGCGCATATTGCACATTGCCGATGGCCGTAAGTGCTTTCGCCATACCGTCCCAGGCAACGAAGTCGTTGGGATCGAGCGTTATCGCCTTGTCGAAATATTGTTGCGAGCGCTCCAAGAGATTGGCTTGATCAGCGCCGAGGCTGGCTTTGTTCGCGCGGGCGGCCTCCGCGAATCGATAGAACAAGATTCCACAACGCGAATCGCTTTTTTGGGTCAGCGCCTCGAGGGAGCACAGCCGTTCTGCTGCCTGGAACGAGGCGGCGTAGTCCGCACGACGCATTTGGGCGCGTGCCAGGGCGTACAGCGCGTCTTCATTCTTGGGATCGATGCTGACCGCCTCGTTCGCCATTTTCTCGGCGTCGTCGATTTGCGGGTCTATTTGCGAAGCCAACTGCGCCAATCGCCCCGCGGCCTGCGCCGCCGTCAAACGCGCAGGCTCAGCCGCGTCTTTTTCGTCCGCAACGCTTACTTTGATCGTCTCAACTTTGCCAGTGCGCAGGGTGTCATGAAGCATCTTGTCGAGATCCTCATAGGTGACATTGAAGCTGGCCGCAAACGCCTTCGCCTCGTCCTCGCCCTGATCCCGTAGCGCAAAATAGTGAAAGAAACTCGCGCGATATTTGCCTTCGAGCACGACGAGATGCACCAGGAGCCAGGCTTCAGCTTCGTAGAGATTCTTGAAGTCGGCGTCCTTGAGCTGCGGATCGCCCTCCTGTATGGCCATCAAAACCCGCATCGGTATCGGATTTCTGCTCTGAACCAGGGTTTGCCCCCTCTGCGCGTTGACCGAACCGATGGTCACAGTGTCTCCATTCATCTTGGAGGCGGCAAATAACTCCGACAGTCCGTAGATGAACCACCTTGGATAGCGAAACGTGTAGGCGCTTACGAGAACGCTCCCGGTATATCCGAAATAGGGGTTGAACAGGCTGCTGTCGCTCCTGTCTTCGCCGGCGTCGATCACGATCAGGTTCTCGAAGGGGGTCGACAGGAACAGGGACGTGGTGTCATCTTTCTTGCCGCGCAGCCGCGAGAACGTCGCAGTGGGTACCGAATAGACCACGGTGGGTGTTCGCCAAGCCGAGACTTGGGAAACATCCAGGACGCGCGTTATGGCCAGGTCGAGCCGATGCAGGTTGTGCGCAATTGTCTTCGCTCTTTCGGTTCTGTCCGCAGTAACCTCGATTCCCTGGTAGGAATAAGTCCAATACTCGAGCCCGAAGGCGCACGCCGGGAAGCAAGCGGCCGCCATCAAAACGCCACACCAGCTGCGGGCGTAATCAGTCATAGCCATACGTCCAAGGGTAATGATCGACCTCTCCGAACTGCGAAATCACCGAGCGTATCGACGCCCGGTTTTCGATTTCGAGCTCGCGCGCCCGCCATTCGGCTGCGCGCGGTGGCTGGTGCGGTTCAAAATAATTCTGTACCGACAGCAACGCGGAAGTGCGCAACGACGGGTCCTTGAGCCGCCACAGCAATAACTGTTCCGCCTCATCGAGCGCGCCTGCTCTGACTAGAGCACGTTGCGCGACCGAGGGGGCATCGAGCCGGTGCGCGCGCAGATAGTTGAGGGCTTTTTCCTCGTCCGCGGCAGCGCCGCGGTCGATGGCTGCTGTCAATTGCACCAGTGCAACGCGCATATTTCCGAAGTCGCTGATTTTGTCACCGGCCGGCAGCAACGCCAACGCTTCGCTCGATCGGCCGAGGTCGCATAGCAGCAGAGCGAGGTCGATGTCTTGGCTGATGCGATCGGCTCGCTGCGGAAGGTTCACGGCTCTTTGCAGTTGCTGCACGGCTTCTTCGTCGCGGCCGAGATGCCTTAGCGCGCTTGATTTCAAGTCGAGAATGACGCCCAAATCCCCGACGTCATCGTACGACGCTGTTCCTGAACCGCCCACCTCGAAGTGTGTCTCCGTCTGCTCGCTCAATTTGATGGCCTCGGCATCCTGCCGCTCCTGGCTGAGTGCCGCAATCAAACGCCGCACGGCCATCAAAGAACGCGGTTGCTGCTTGACCACGGTCCGCAGAGTCGCGATATAGTCCAGCGCGGTTTGCCGCGGGTTAGCCCTGACGAATTTCGACTTGAGCAGCGGCTGCAGACGCCGGTCGGCGTGGAAGGCGATCGCGCTGCGCGGATCATCGGCAAGCGAGGCCACGAGATAGGCTTCATCCTCCCGATCTCTCTCGAGCAGCAAGCGGCTCAATTCGACCCACAAAGGATTCACGGACGCGCCGTCGGTCGGGTGCCACCGCAATTCATAGAGTGCCTGCAGCAGTTCGAATCGAGCATCATTTGCCTCGCCGTGATCCGTGTCCCGAATCACTTGACGCACGGTTCCATCGGTCAGTAACGCTCGGTCGCGGCCCCATCGCTGGGCGATTGCGGCGAGGCTGATGGCTTCGTCGCGCCGGTCGCGAAGTCTCGTCGAGGCAGCGAGCCGTACGCGCCAGTCCTCGGCGCTCTGTTCCGGCATCTGCGTGGCCCGCCGCGCGAATTGCTGCGACTCCTGCAGTTTTCCGGATTGCAGGTGCAGTGAGGCCGCGAGCGCGAGCGCCGCGTGCCGGGCGGACTGGTCCAGACTGGGGAAGGCAGGATTTGAAATGGCCGCGACGACGTATGTCTGGGCCGCCTCGAAATCCTTCCTGTCCGCGGCCGTCATTGCCGATCGTAGCTGGTGCAGCGTTTCATCGGCCGGCCCATCGGCCAACGTCTGCACGTTGAATGCAACCGTCAGCGGAAGCGCCAGCACCACCCGCCACGCATTCCGATTGCGTTGATAGCCAATCCATGAGCCGTGCTTCGCCATCCCTATCCCTAGTGTAGCCCGGCTCCTTCGGCTTGCGCCACGCCGGAGTGAAGCGTCGCAGCGTGATGACCCCGAAACAACCGGCCCTTTTCGGCCAGTAGCACGAAGCAGAGACTCGCGAGCCCGCAACACAGCAATCCCACCGCCAGGGGCACCATGCTGCCGTTGAATTGCCGCCCGATCAGCGCACCGACGAGTGCGCCCAGCAACGTCGAGGTAAATCCTTGTAAAGACGCGCCGATTCCCGCGACCGAGGCGACCGGTTCCATGGCCATTGCGCCGAAATTGGAGATCGACAGCGCGAAACACGCCATGGTCGCGGACTGGAATGCGACGAACACCCAAAGTTGATCCCAGCCTGCGAGAGCGATGATCGAATGCACGCTGTTGAGGCCGATGTAGGTGAGGAGTGCAGCGTGCGAAATCCGTCGCATCCCCAAGCGCTCGACGATCCTCGAGTTGAGATAGGCCGCGACCCCCATGGTAGTCGCACACAGCGCGAACATCGTCGGCATCAAATTGGCGCGATGAAACACCTCGCCGAATATCTGCTGCACCATGCCGACGTAGGCCATGATGCCGCCGAACATCACCGACATCGCCAACGTGTAGAACAGCGAGTTGCGATTATGCAGCACCAGCTTGAGCGCGTGCGCGATGTGCGAGCGGTTCAAGGTCAGGCGATACTCAGGGTGCAAGGTCTCCGGCAAACGCAGCGCCACCCAGACCCACACTACGGCGGTGAAGGCGCCGCAGACGATGAAGATTGAGCGCCACGATGCCACCCACAGAATGAGCTGCCCCAAGCTTGGCGCGATGATCGGCACGGTCAAGAACACCATGAACGTCAGCGACATCACCCGCGCCATGTTGCGGCCCGAATAAAGGTCGCGAATCACCGAGCGCGCCACGACCACACTCGCCGCCGCGAGTCCATGCACGAAACGCCACGCCAAGAGTGCGTGAAAGCTGCCGGCGAGGCCGGCCAAGAGCGCCGCCACCACATATAAGCTGAGTCCGACCAACAGAATCCGCCGCCGGCCGAAGCGGTCCGACATCAAGCCCCAGAACAGTTGCCCGCATCCCATTCCCGCCATATAGGCGGTGACGATCCACTGCACGTGATTTTCATCGGCGATGTGCAACGCCTGCACGATGACCGGAAAGGCCGGCAACATGGCGTCGATGGCAATGGCCTGGGTGGACATCATCGCCGCCGCCAGCACCACGAATTCCAGGAAGCCGATGCTCGCGGCTCCGCGCCTTTCCGGCATCCTAGGAACCTGGCGCCGGGCTCGCGGCAGGCTTCCTGGCAATGCTGGTGGCCATGGTCACGATGGAGGCGAGATCGGACAAATTGGCCGGCACTACCAGGGTGGTACCGGCTTGCGCCAGCTTGCCGAACTGCTTCACGTATTCCTCGCCGATGCGCAGCTGCATGGCTTCGATGCCGCCGCGATCGGAGAGCGCGATGCCGACTTGCCGCAGCCCTTCCGCCGTTGCCGTCGCGACCGCCAGAATCGCCTGCGCCTGACCCTCTGCTTCGTTGATCTGCTGTTGCTTGTTGGCCTCGGACTGTTTGATCACACGTTGCTTGTCGCCCTCGGCGGCGTTGATTTTGGCGTCGCGCTCGCCTTCGGAAGTCAGCACCACCGCGCGCTTCTCGCGTTCGGCGCGCATCTGCTTCTCCATCGCCGACAACACGTCCTTCGGCGGCGTGATGTTCTTGATTTCGTAGCGCAGCACTTTGACGCCCCAGGCGGCCGACGCCTTGTCGAGTTCACTGACGACGTTGGTATTGATCTGGCCGCGCGCTTCGAAGGTGCGGTCCAATTCGATCTTGCCGATCTCGCTGCGCAGCGTCGTCTGCGCGAGCTGCGATATGGCGAAGCCGAAGTTGCTGATGCCGTAGGACGCCAGATGCGGATCGAGCACTTGCATGTAGAGCACCGCGTCGACACCCACCTGCACGTTATCGCGCGTGATGCAGATTTGCTCGGCGATGTCGACGGCGATCTCCTTGAGGCTGTGCTTGTAGGCGACCCTCTCGACAAACGGCACCAGGATGTGAAATCCCGCTTGCAGCGTGCGGCTGTACTTGCCGAGATACTCGATCACGAATGCGCTTTGCTGCGGCACCACGGTGGCGGTCTTCGCCAACACGATGACGACGATGATCGCGATGACTATGAATGCGTAGCTGAACGAAATATCCAAGCAAACTCTCCCGAGCTATTGCACGGCCTTAGCTGTCGCCGTGCACCACGAGTGTCAGTCCGTCGACGCGCTCGATGCGCGCCTTGGCGCCGGCGGCAATCGCGGCGCTGCCGCCGTTGATTGCGCTCCACGAGCAACCGCGAAATTCCAGCCGGCAGCTCTCCCCGGGAGGCAGCGACGTGGGTAGCGTGACGATTTCGCCGGCCGGCCCGCTCTTCACCACCGGCAGCCTGCTGCGCAACCGTTCGTAAATCCGGCGCCGAAATATCCGCATGGAGGTCGCGGCCAAAACGGCAAAGATCAACCACTGCAGCCACACCGGAAGACTCAATCCGGTGAGCTGCAACATCCCGACGACGAAGGCACTGGCGCCGACGAACACCAGGTAGAACTGAGCATCGATAAACGCCAGCTCCGCACCCAAAAGTATGGCGCCGACCGCAATCCACGCCCACCACTGCATGATCGCTCCTGACGGCCCGCGCCGCCTATCGTTTCATCGCATCGAAGAAGTCGGCGTTGGTCTTGGTATCTTTCATCTTGTCGAGCAAGAACTCGATCGCGGCCAACTCATCCATGGGATGCAGGAGCTTGCGCAGAATCCACATCTTGGACAGTTCCGAGGGCTCCGTGATCAGCTCTTCCTTGCGCGTTCCGGAACGATTGATATTGATCGACGGGAAGGTGCGCTTCTCGGAGATACGGCGATCCAAATGGATTTCCGAGTTACCGGTGCCCTTGAATTCCTCGAAAATCACGTCGTCCATCTTCGAGCCGGTGTCGACCAGCGCGGTGGCGA
>CAYRAC010000088.1:0-10420 GCA_964422045.1 uncultured Steroidobacteraceae bacterium | reverse complement strand
CCGCGAGCATCGATGTCTCGGCACAGGGCTTGATCGCGCCTGACAGCGCCGAACCGGGGTCGGTCGAGGAGATCGCGAAGGCCACGACCGAGACACGATTTCTATCGCCGTGGGTCGCGTATCTGCCGGCCTCCGCCGCTGTTCCGTCGCCGCGCGCCTTCTTCGGGCGCATTTCCGGCGCGCCCGGCGAATTGGTCGACTCGGCCCAGGCGTATGCCTATAGCCGCGCATTGGCGGCCGCGTCGCCGCGCGTGCGGGTGTTCACCATCGGGCGATCGGAGGAAGGCCGCGACATTATTCTGTTGGCCATCGCGGATGAGAAAGGCATCCAACAATTGGATGCCATGAAGTCCGCCAATGCGTCGCTCGCCGATCCGCGCACCACGGACGGCGCGGACGCCGAACGCTTGATCGCCGGGTCGCGCCCCTTCTATTATTTCAACGCGGCCCTGCATTCGGACGAAACCGGCTCCACCGAATCGGTGCTCGAGCTCGGCTACCGGCTTGCGGTCTCGGAACAGCCCATGATCCGGCGAATTCGCGAGACCATGGTGGTGCTCATCAATCCGGTGTGCAACCCCGATGGCCGCGACAAGCAAGTGGAGTGGTTTTATCGCTTCTTGAAGGGCAAGACCGATCGTGATTCGTTGCCGCGGCAATCGCCGCCGTATTGGTCCAAGTACGCCTTCGTCGACATCAATCGCGATGCGCATCAGCTGGCACATCAAACTTCGAAGGCCGTGAGCCGCATGTTCTTCGATTATCACCCCGTCATCGTCCACGACTTGCACGAAAGCGTGCCGCTGTTGATGAGTTGGAACGGCACCGGCCCGTACAACCCCAACATCGATCCGATCACCTTTACAGAATTTCTGGCGTTGAGCTTTCACGAGGTGGAGACGCTGACCGGCTTGGGAATGCCCGGTGTCTCGACCTGGAATTTCGGCGAAGGATTCGGGCATATGTTCACCGATTCGGTGGCCATGAACCACAACGCCATCGGGCGCGGCTACGAGACCTTCGGCAACGGTACGGCGGAGACGCTGACGCAGTCGCTCAGCCCCGAAGAGACCTCGCCCCAGTGGTACCGCGTAGTGCCGCCGCCGAGTGGCAGTTTTTCCTGGTCCGCGCGCGACAATGTGAACTACAACGAAACCGCCGCGTTGGCGGCGCTCGATTACGCCGCCGCCAACTCGCGCATGCTGCTGCGAAATTTCTATACCAAGAGCCTGCACAGCCTGCGGCGCGGACTCGACGCGCCGCCGTATGCGTTCATCATTCCCGCCGAGCAAGGCGACCCTGCGCGCGTCGCGCAGCTGGTCGCGCGGCTGCAGGCGCAACACATCGAGGTCAGCCGGACCGATGTGCCGTTGATGCTCACCGAGGGCACGTTTCCGGCCGGCACTTATGTGGTCAAATTGGGCCAACCCTACCGCAATTACGCGGTGGATCTGCTGACGCCGCAGCATTACCCGAAAGATGCCGGAGAGCCGTACGACGATGTGTCGTGGGAACTGCCGGCGTATTTCCATCTCGAGGTCATTGCGACTGCCGATCGAGCGATCCGCGACATGCCTTTGGCGCTGTTGACGGTGCCGCCGCAGCCGCACGGACGATTGCTGGGCGCAGGTCCGGTGTACTTGCTGAAGGACTCGGGACAGGAGGGATTACTCGAGGCGCGCTACCGGCTGGCGCGCTTTCATGTCGAGATCGCGGAACACGCCTTTGTCGTCGACAACGTGAGCTACCCGGCGGGCTCCTGGATTGTTGCCGCTCAAAATGGGCTCGCCGCGGCGCTGCGCGATACCGCCGACCAGTTAGGCGTGGATTTCGTGAGCGCGGCCGCGGCGCCGCAGGTCGCGCGTCACGCGGCCAGCGTGCCGCGGCTGGGTGTTTGGGTACCGTGGGCCGACACGGATTCGATCGGTTGGGTGCGCTATTCCTTGGATCAGCGGCACATTCCCTACGTGTATATACGTGACGAAGACATTCGAGCAGGCCATTTGCAGGGCAAAATCGACGTGCTCCTGTACGGCCACGTCGATTTGGAACTCGCGGAACAAATCCAAGGAATTCCCAAGGCATGGGGTCCGATGCCCTTCAAAAAAACCGCGCAAACGCCGAGCCATGGCACGCCGGCGGCCTCCGATGACATTACCGGGGGCATCGGTTGGCAGGGGCTTGCGCAAATTCAACAATACATCGAACACGGCGGCTTGCTCGTGACACTCGGCAACGGCACGATGCTGCCCATCGAAGGCGGAATCGTTCGCGGTGTGCGCCGCGATTCAGGCGGCGTACCGCGCAGCACGGCGGGCGGTGGCGCGTCCTCGTCCGAGGCTTCGCGCGAGTCCGTCACGCGCACGCCCGGCGCGCACGTGCGCGTGAGCTTCGTGCGCCCCGATCACCCCATCGCCTATGGCTACACGCCCTCCACCTACGTCTTCCGGAGTAACTTCGCACTGTATTCCGTGCCGCGGCGTTGGTTGCGGATGGCCTATTGCCAGACCTGTCTTGACGGGCCGTTCGATCCACGCGGCGTGGTGCTGCAATGGGGCGACCCGAAGAATCCGGCGCCGTTCCTGGTCAGCGGTCAAGTCTGGGGCGAGGACAATTTGCTCGGCCGTCCGGCGATTTTTGACCTGCCGGTGGGGCAGGGGCACGTCGTTGCGTTCAATTTCAATCCGCTGTACCGCGACTCGAATCGCGGCGATCAGCGCATGTTGTGGAATGTCATCCTCAACTGGCAGGCAATACTCGCCCCCAAGGGAGCGCCGGCCCGGTAGGACGGACCCTACAGTGGGTGGCGCGACGTCCCGACTGCGATTTCGATGATTCGCGATTAAATTCCCTCAACCTCGCGAATCAAGGGAGTCCAACATGTCCTTAGGCACTATTCTACTGATTGTCCTGCTGCTGCTATTGGTAGGTGCACTGCCCGCATGGCCGTACAGCGGCGGTTGGGGCTACTACCCGAGCGGCGGACTCGGTTTGGTTCTGATCGTGCTATTGGTCTTGGTCGTCACCGGGCGGTTGTAGGCCAACCGCGGTATGTTGCCGCAACGGCTAACCGTGCTGCTGTCGGTGCTCGTGTTCACGACTTGCCTTGCGGAGAAATCGAAACTCGAGGCGGGCCCGCGCCCGCCTCTGGCGAGCGCTCATCCGTCCAAGCTTGAGTACCTGGTGCTGGCGAGCATTGCCGATTCGCCGCGTTGGTTGTCCTTGGCCGGGTACCGATCCGAGCCGCCAAAGACGGCGCC
The DNA here is from genome assembly GCA_964422045.1 of uncultured Steroidobacteraceae bacterium. GTDB lineage: Bacteria > Pseudomonadota > Gammaproteobacteria > Steroidobacterales > Steroidobacteraceae > Bog-1198. The sequence continues at coordinate 7,160 of CAYRAC010000088.1, read as the reverse complement.
GCCCGAGCCCAACAAACGTCGTTCTGCGCGCGATTGACGCGCGATCGATGTACGATATCCTCCTCAAAAGAATCCGTGCAATTCCACGAAGTACAACCGCTGGTGTTCGGCGTTGTCCTGTGGGATGCCGTCGTTGCGGCGATACCCGGTGCGGATTTGCAGGAATTGAATCGGCGTGAGTTCGTAGACCACGCTCCAGCGCGTTTGCTCGCCGTTCGGAACCACGCGATTCGGATTCAGGTACTCCTGCGTGATCTTTAGGTTGTTGCCGCGCGCAATGAGCCAATTGGCCTCGAGCAGCGTTGCCAATTGCTTGCCCTGGTCATTGGCAATGCTTTGATCGTCGGTTATCTCCGCCTGCGCCAGCCATGAGATCGGACCGGTCTTGAGTCCGCCGAACACGCCGTAGGCATTCTTGGCGCCGCCCGCTTGGTCATTGCGATTGGCTGCGATTCCGAGGCGCCATCGCGATTCCACGTAGGCCACTTGACTGCTGTATTGCTTGCCGTCGCTATTGACGGCGCCGCCGGCGGTACCGTTGCTGATGGCGAGCTGCGCATCGAAGTGGCCGCGTTCCCAACCGAATTCGACTCCTTGATCCGGCGTCGTCATGTTGATTCCAGTCGCCGTCAGAATGAATGCGGTCTGATCCTGCAAGCGTAGGCCGAAAGGCACATACATCTGGCCGGCCTTGACGTACCAGTCGTGCGAGGCAGCCCAATACACCAAGTACGCTTCTCGATTCAGCGCCCCGCCGGGAGCTACCTGCTCGTCGACATAGGCGAGCAGACGACTGGGAATGACGTCGGCCTCGAAATAAACGCGCGTCTGTTCGAGTGCGAACTGCTGCAAAGAGCGGCTCTGCGGCACCTGGGTCACCGAGGCGTCAAATCGCAGGTCGCCGCCGGCGCGTACATAGGGACCGAGCTGGCCGCTCCAATTGTCGAGCGCCGTATCGAGGTGTTGAGCGGGCAGCACCGTCTGTGCGAATACGTCGCCGAACGTGGTGCGCAGGCCGCCGCCGGTCGGATTGACGTGACACTGCCCGCACTTGAGCCCGAGCTGTACCGCGAGGTACGGTTCGGCGTGCGCCCGGACCGCGGCGAAGCACAGCAGCAGTAGCAGAGGGCGCACGGCAAATCGAGCGAGCGCATCGATCATGGTGCAGGCTCCACGGTGAACTCAAATGAGCTATTCACGCCGAGCGTCGCGGCGTTCAAGTTGGCAAGTGCCGCGCCACCGGTGCCGCGCAACGTCACGCGATACACACCCGGATCGAGCGGCACACGCGGAGTTATCAACAGGACGGCGGCATTGTCCGCCGCCAGCGCGCGCGTGCTCGCAACGCTGACCGAGTGCGACGTTGCACCCGGCTCGAGGTCTGCGATTTTCTCCACTACGACCGTGGTTTCATTGACCAGCGAAGCATCGACCTCCTGGGTGAACGTGACCACGACGCGTGCCAGCGGTGCGTTCACGGTCGCCTGATCGACAGGCGCCGTGGTCTCGAGAGCAAACGTACGCGCAGCCGTTCCCGCATTGGGCGCGCCGTTCGTGATCCATTGACGGATGGCGTCGATGGTGGCCTGCGGCAGCGGCGTCTCGCCGAACGGCATTTGACCGCCGCTGATGCCGGCTTCGCCCTCGATCTTGCGCACCATGTAGCTGTCGTCAGGATCGCCGGGTTTCACCCGGAGTACGCTCGGCTGTTCGTTGCTCGGTACGCCCACCAGCAGGTTGTAGCTGTGTGCGGCATCGAGTTGCAGGCCTTCCGGCGCGCTCGCTCCAATGTGGCATTTCGAACAGATTGGCGTGAAAACGTTGTCCTGGATCGACTGAAAATCCGCGCTGATCGGTCCTGAGGTCCCGTCCGAGGAGGAGACTGGGTTGCCGTTCTGGTCGAGACCTTTGCCGTTGCCGGCGCAGCCCGCGGCGCACGCCAGCAGCAGCGCCGTCAATGCGCGGTTTCGTAACATCCTCATACTCGACCTCCCGATGGCAACGCCGAGGAGTAAGTACCGGCACGCGGGCGACGGGTTTACGGATGCCCCAAGATTTCGAGAAAGGTTTAATCTGTCGCCATGCATGCCCCGACGAGAATTTGGCGGCAGTGACGCTGCGTCCATTCGCTTGCGGCGCAGCGTGTTCGCTCGCTCTCGTACTGCAAACGCCGCAAAGTTTCGCGGCGGACGTTTGGGGCGGCTCGCTGTCGGTTACCAGCGACTATTTCGTGCGCGGCATTTCGCGTACCGCCGATCGCGCGGCACTGCAGCTGGATCTGCATTACCTCAACAGCAGCGGATTCGTGGCGGGCCTATTTGCGTCCAATGCGGACGTCGATCCGGATCTGCCGAGCGATGTCGAGCTCGATGCATTCGTGGGTTTTGCATGGACCGCCGGGAGCGATTGGCGCGGCAGGATTCTCGCCAGCCAGTATGCCTATCCTTGGAACAAACTCGGTTCGAGCTATGATTATGACGAATTGAACCTTGAAATGGGGTATGAGGACTGGCTCGGCGCGGCACTCACCTATTCGCCGAATGCGCCGCGCTATCTTCCCCACAGTGGACTCATCGATGTCTCCTCGGAGGCGGCCGAAGTGAACCTGCAGCACGCGCTGCTGCCGCACCTATCGGCAAGCGGCGGGATCGGCTATGCCTACCTGTCAGGTCCCGAAGCGGCGGGTTACGGTTATTGGAGCATTGGTGCCGCCTACGAGCTGGCGCCTGTGACCCTGGTGCTGTCCTATGTCAACACCACAGCAGCCGCTAAGACATTGTTTTATAATGCCGCCGCGGATGGCCGCTGGACCGGAACTATAATTTGGCGCTTTTGATTTCCGCCACGGTACGGCAACTCTTTGCCTCGCGGCGGGTACTTACGAGCAATGATTTTGGATAGAGATTGAGCTGCCAATGAGCATCCAGGCAAAGAATTCGGCTCGAGAACACGACATCGAACTGCTGCTTGCGGTCGCCTCCGGCAATCGTCGCGCGCTCGAAGAGCTGTATCTCGGTTATCACCGGCGCCTGGCGCGATTTTTGTCCAGGTTCACGCCGCGCTATGAGAATGTGGAAGAGATCATCAACGATACGTTCATGGTCGTCTGGCAGGGTGCCAAGGATTTCCGTTCTGCTTCGCAAGTGTCGACCTGGATCATCGGGATCGCCTATCGTACGGCGCTCAAGTCGCTGCGCCGGCAAAAGAATCACAGCGCTGCGCTCAGCCTGGACGAGTCTCCGGAGCAAACCACCGACCCGACGTTCCAGACCGAAACGCAGGATTGGCTGCAGCAGGGTTTGAGCCGGCTGCCCGTCGAACAGCGTTTGACTCTCGAACTGGCCTATCACATGGGTCACTCGCTCGAGGAAATCGCGGCGATCACCGACTGCCCGGTCGGAACGGTCAAAGCGCGCATGTTTCATGCGCGCGAGAAGCTGCGCCAATTCCTGCCGAGTCTCGGCGGCGGCAGCGGCGCTGCGCCGGCGGGCAGCGAATGAACGAGCAGCGCGGCCGTCTCGGCTGCGGACAACCGGCGATTTCGGCACTGATTCCGTGGTATGTCAACGGCAGTATCGATGAATCGGAGCGGCGGCGCATCGACTTGCATTTGAGCGAATGTGCTCTGTGTCGCGATGACCTCGCCCAAGAGCGACGGGTTTATCAGGGCATGACCGCCGAGCCGAATATCGCGTATATGCCTGCTGCCTCCTTGAAGCGCCTGCAGGCGCGACTCGACGCCCACGCCGGCAGCGATACGCAGCAGACACCGACCGCGGCGACGCCGAGCGCGCGCCGCCTGCCATGGCAGGCTGTGATGGCGGCTTCGATTGCGGTGATCGCCGTGGCGCTGTCGCTGTTGGCGGCCGAGCGCTGGGTGCAGTTCCGCGGGCGCGCGGCGCCGGCCGACTATTACACGGTGACCTCACCCGCGCCGCATGCCTCGGGCGAGGTGATTCGAGCGGTGTTCTCCCCGGCCATTACCCTGGTTGAATTGCAGGCAATTCTGGACGAGGCACAACTGCGAATCGTTGCCGGACCGAGCGAGGCGGGAGTGTATTCGTTGGCGCCGAACTCGCGGCGCCCGGTGGGCAGCGCGCTCGCCTTGCTGCGCGCACACCCGCAGGTTCGTTTCGCCGAGCGTACGCAATCCAATGTGGCGCCGGGCGATGCGCCATGAGGCCGTGCGCGGCGTTGCTCTTGGTATGGGTCGTTTCCGCCTGCAGCAGCACGCCGGTGCGCATCGATGCGCGTGCGCTATCCGATCAGGTTGAGCGTTCACCCGAGCAGTACATCATCGCGGCGATCGACAACGACCCAGGCCCTTTTGTGGCGCGCGCCGGCAGCACGCCGCGCGGCTACGACGGCATCGCCGCCTATGGACCGAGTCACAGTGCGCGCCAGATGATGCTTGCCGTCGAAACGGACTACGGCTTGCGTGAAGTGAGCGCGTGGCCCATCGAGCCGCTGCACATGCATTGCGCGGTGCTCGAGGTTCCCAAGGGCGCGGATCGCGCGAGCCTGTTAGCGACCCTGGCGCACGATCAGCGCATCAAGCTGGCGCAGCCGCTGCAGAGTTTTGCAACACGCACCGCCGCCTATAATGATCCCTTTGTGGAGTTGCAGCGCGGCTTCCAGCAAATGGATGTGGCCGGCGCGCACCCTTGGTCGCGAGGCGACGGCGTCAAGGTCGCGATCATCGATACGGGCGCCGATACCAAGCACCCGGACTTGCTCGGCAACATCGCGGCCGCCGCCAATTTTGTGGATGGCGACAATCTCAAGTTTCAGCGCGATCGGCACGGCACCGAGATGGCGGGTGTCATCGCAGCGGTCGCCAACAATCGCGAAGGCATCGTCGGAATTGCCCCGCGCGCGCGCCTGTTGTTGTTCAAGGCGTGCTGGCAGATCGAACTCGACGCCGATGCCGCGCGCTGTAATTCCTTTACCTTGGCCCGGGCGCTGGCGGCGGCACTCGATGCGCATGCGCAGATCGTAAACTTGAGCCTTTCCGGCCCGGCGGATCCGCTGCTCAGCGAACTGATTCGCGAAGGTTTGCGCCGCGGCGTGTTGTTCGTCGGCGCCGCCGGCGAATTCACGCATCAACCGGGGGTCATCGAAGTCGCGAGCGCCGGGGGTCCGGAACTCGAATCCGCGCTGTACGCCCCGGGCAGCGAAATTCTCACTCTCTTGCCCGGCGGCCACTATGATTTCGCATCCGGAGATTCGATTGCAACCGCCCAGGTGAGCGGGGTGTTGGCGTTGTTGCTCGCAAGGAATTCCGCACTCTCGGCCGCCGCCGCTTACCGTCTGTTGCACGATACCAGCTCGCCGAACGGCTCGGCGAACGGCTCGCCGAACGGCGCGACGGCGCTGATCGACGCCTGCGCGGCGGTCGTATCGCTGATTGGCCAGGGATCCTGCAGCCAAGGCGCCGCGAAGGTGCAGAAAGTCGCGGGCGAGGGCGGTCAAGCGGCGGCGCTGCGCTAGCGGCCGTCGATCACGGCGGTGGACTCGCGGGGCTGAGGGCCAGCCGGCTCAAGCGGTGTTCGTCCACCAGCACCACGATGCCGCCCGCGATGACGACACAGCCTCCGCCAACCAAGCTCAGCGACGGCGAAGCCGACCAAAATATCCAGTCGATCCCGAACGCCCAGATCAAGGCCATGTACTCGAAGGGTGCGACAACCGAGGGCGGCGCGCGGCTAAAGGCATTCGTCAGCCATAGCTGGCCGAGAGCACCGGTGAGGCCGACCGCGACGAGCCAGCTCCAATCGGACGCGAGAATCGGCCGCCAGTCGCCGAGCGCGAGCACACCGCACCCGATCGCGACCATCAGCAGGTACCAAAACACCATCGACAGGCTCGAATTGTCTCGTCCCAGGGTGCGTACGGTGAGGGCGCTCAGCGAATAGCACAGCGTCGCGAGCGCCGCGGCTGCGGCGGCGATCAGCGAAAAGCTGCTGCTGCCGCGGTTTCCCCACGGCTGCAGTATCACCAGCACGCCGCCCATACCGGCGGCGATCGCTAGCCAGCGACGCGCCGTCACCGTCTCGCCCAGAATCGGAACCGAGAGCGCGGTCATCAACAACGGCGCCGCCAAGAACAGCGAATACGTTTGCGCCAGGCTCAAGCGGTGCACCGCGAATACGAAGCTGCCCAGCATCCCGATCCCGAGCACGGCCCGCAACAAATGCAGCGACAGTTGCCTTGGCCGCAACGTTGCCCACAAACCTCGGCCGATGATCGGCGGCAGCAGAAACAACCAGGATGAAATGCAGCGAAGAGACGCGACCTGCAGCGGCCCATAATGCCCGGACAAGCGCTTCAGCAGCGCATCCATGATCGCGAACACGAATACCGCGGCCAGCATGTAGGCAATGCCGAGCAGCCGTTGCGAGGGCGCGCGTGCGAGGGCTTGGGCGACGGGGACGGGCGTCTTCGACATTCGAATTCCGCCATAGTAAACCAGACGGCGCCGCCGGCGTTATCGGGGCAGCGTTTTGCCGTGCTCGAACCAACGAGTAATTTGCGCAAGATCGATGCGCGCCGCGCGTGACTCTGCCGCGGGATTCCAGCCGGCCGGCCGGCCGAGCGATGGGCCGACCGCCAAGGCGCCATGCGTCGCGGTCGTGGGAAAGTAATAGCTGCGGGTCACGATCACCGGTATCCCGGCGGCTTGCGCCGCGGCCAGGCCCGCCGGTGCGTCCTCCATCGCGAGCGCCTCGTGCGGGCGCAGCTGCAGCTCCTGAAGCGCGAGCAAGTAAGCCTGCGGATCGGGCTTTTTCAGCGCTGCTTCGTCGGCGGATACGACCGTGGCGAAGCGCTCTTCCCATGCCCGGCCGAGGTGCGCATTGAGCAGCGCCGCGACGTTCGATCGGCTGGTGGTGGTCACGATACCGACGCGCAGCCCGGCCTGCGCGCAGTCCTGCAACAGTTCGCGCACACCCTCGCGCAACGGCAGCTCGCCCGCGGCGACGATGCTCGCGTAGAGTCTATTCTTCAGGACGTGAACTTGCTGCGCGAGAGCGTGGCGATCCTCGAGCGCTGATGGGCCGCGGCCTTGACACTGCATGTCGTGCAGCAAGCGCTCGCGGCCGCCGGCGACGGCGAGCAGCTCGCCGTAGTATTCGGGGCTCCAGCGCCACGGCAGGTGCAGC
>CAYRAC010000087.1:1703-10510 GCA_964422045.1 uncultured Steroidobacteraceae bacterium | reverse complement strand
CCGCTCGCACGGTGTTCTCGATCGAGCCTAGCTGCTGAATTTCCACGCGCACGACATCGCCGGCCTTCAGAAAGCGGCCGCTCGCGATGCCGACCCCGGCCGGCGTGCCGGTGGCGATCAAATCTCCCGGCTCCAGGGTCATGACGGTGGACAGATACGCAATCTGCTCGTAAATGTTGTAGATCATGTCGCCGGTGGAGCTGCGCTGCCGCTCCTCGCCATTGACCGTCAAACGTATGTCCAACGCATGCGGGTCGACGACCTCGTCATCGGTCGTGATCCATGGTCCGACCGGCCCGTGCGTGTCGAAGCTCTTGCCGAGCGTGTAGGTCGGCGAACGAAACTGCCAGTCACGGATCGTCACATCGTTGGCGACGAGGTATCCGGCGATGACGTCGCGCGCCCGTTCGGCCTTGACATGCCTGCAACGTTTGCCAATGACAAACGCAAGTTCGGCTTCGTAGTCGAGCTGATTCGACACTCTGGGCAATTCGATCGGATCGTAGGGGCCGGTGATGCAACTGACCTGCTTGTTGAACCACAACTGGCTGGTTGGAATCGGGATTCCGGCGGCGGCGGCCTCTTCCGCATGCGCTTTGTAGTTCATGCCGATCGCCAGGAACTTCTGCGGATCATTTATGGGCGCGGCGAGCTGGACGGAGGACAGCGGGAACGATGGAGCTTGAGCCGACTCCAGCGCCGCGCGCATCTCGGGCAGCCTGTTTAGCAGCGCGCGCATCGAACCGTTTACCCCCGTCACCGCCGACAAATCAATCACCTGATCGCCCAGCAGCCTGCCGATCCGTAGCGATCCCAGATGTTTGAAACGGCACAACTTCATGATGGCCTCGCCGGCTCAGGAGCCTCGCCTGCGAAGTCCGCCGTGAGCGGTGGCCCCCATTGCGCTAGACATTTCATCGGATTGAATTCCACGAGGCCCTGCGGATATTGGTCATTGACCAAATCCCCGTCGGTCCAGTGCTCGATCTTGTTGCCAAACGGGTCACGCCAATAGTCAAAGACTTGACTGCCTTCAAAATGGCGGCCAACACCCCAGCTGTGCTTCCAGCGGCGGCACGCCGCCAGATGCTGGTTGCCCATCATCAGATCGTCGAGGTCCAATACCTCGAACGCCGTATGCTCAAATCCGCTATGGCCATCGCCGACGATGGCGACGGTGTGATGATCGACGAGTCGATCGCCGAGACCGCAGTGCAAAAAGCTCGCGATGACATTCTCGCGAGGACCCGCGTAATAGCTGTCCGAGATCTTCATTCCGAGCACAGTGGTATAAAATTCCACCAGCGCGTTGAACGCTTTGGTCCGCAGCATGACGTGTCCGAGCCGCACTACGTGCGAGGGCCGTTGCTCTGTACGAACCGTCCCGCCCTGTCGATTTCGGCCATCGCCGGGATTGAACCTGAATGGTGCGCGCGGCCACGGCAATGCCTCCTCCGTACAGCCGTGGACGACCTCGACACGGTTTCCGTCCGGGTCGGTAATGCTGACGGCATGCCCACCACCCGGCTCATCGCGAGTGACCACGCTCTCACCGCAGTGCTTGGCGATGCTCGTCAAGTCGCTCCTTGACTGGGCACGAAGTGCGAAACCGACGGAACGCGGCGCACCCAGTTCGGTCACGTGGACAAATGGTGCTGAACCGCAGCCGCGCATGTACAGGGTGGTCGCGGTCCGATGCACACGAATCAAGCCGAAGTCCTGCAAAAAGTCTTCCATCAGGCCCAGGTCGGGCGCCGCATAACGCACCCAGACAGCATCTTCTACGTTGATCATTTGGGGATCCTTTGAAATTAGTTCGTCATAATCTGATCACAGGCGCCCCTGATTCGTACCGAAGCGATCGATCGCCCCGGGCGAGTCCTCGATCATGTCGCTCCCGCAATTATCCTAGGCGGTTTTGGGCGACTTGCGACCGAGACCGCCCGCCATCTCATCGATGCCCAGGATGAGCCGCGTGGTTTCCCAGAAGTGCGCTCGGATCATGGAGCACGCGGCGGACGCATCGCGGCTAATCACGGCAGTCATCAACTCCTCGTGTTCACGGTCCGCGTTTCGCGGATAAGCCTGGTCGGTGAACACCGTCAACATGCGGTAGCGGTCAGAGCGCTCATACAGCATGCCGCAGAAATACAGCAGCCATTCGGACCGGCAAGCGGCGATCAGCGAGCGATGAAAATCTCGGTGGCATTCAGCCCAATGGTGCATTTCAGGGGTATTCGGTCCCTCAGGACGGGCGCAACGCGACAAACGATGGTATGCGCCGAGGACATCGGACTCCCAGGCGACATCGCCGAATTCGATCGCGCGCGTCAGAGCCAGACTTTCGATGCCAACGCGCGTCTCAGTCAGATCTTCCAAATCATCGCGTGACACCGCTCCGACTCGAAAACCGCGCTGGTCTTCGACGTCGACCAACCCATCCGTGACAAGCCGCGACAGCGCCTCCCGGATGGCGCTCGCCGCGAGACCGTAGCGCTTTGCCAGAAACTGTACGCGCAGTTTTTCCAAGGGCCTGAGGGTCCCGGTGACGATCTCGGAGCGGATCTGGGCGGTTGCGATGGATGTCTGCGTCCGCGCACCCGCGGGCCATGAACTGCGATCGTTCGTTCTTCCGGCTTCGAGAATCTTCAAACAGAAACTCCCGGCCTGCGCCAGTTAAATGATCACGCCATATATAGCAGATTAACGCCATAATGCAATAACACCGGTGTTTTATATTTTTATCGATAAAACGATTGATTTCCGCTGAATGCTTGCCTCATGTCGCGGCGGCGGAGGTGGCGGGCACCAGGATCACGTGCGCAGGTGGAGCTTCGCGGTACAAGTCTTCCACCAGCGGCCCGCGGTGCTCAAGAACGGCACGCTGATTGATCGATCCCTTGTCCGTGATCTCCCCCCGGTCCAGGTGAGGCGGGTGCTCGAGCAGCACGGCCCGCTCGACTCGCGACGAGCTCGCCGGATGAGCCTCGGCATGAACTTTCAAGCGCGCGGTGAATTCGCGGATCAGTCGCCGATCGGCAACCATATTGGCCGCATCGGCCGCATGCGGTTTCCCGAGGAACGCCGCGCACGCTGACAGGTGGGGGAAGATGAGAAGGCCGAGAAATTCGCGATTCAGTCCGGCGATGACCACGTCAAAGGCCAGCGGCGAGAGCGCTGCCAGCAGCGAGGCGCGCAGCGGTCCGACACTGACCCAGGTGCCGGTGGTCAATTTGAAATCCTCGGCGATCCGGCCGTCGAAGACCAGGCCCTTTTGCGGATGCGCAGCATCGATCAGGCGAACCGCATCGCCGAGACGGTAATAACCCTCCTCGTCGAAGGCCTTTTCGGTCAATTCCGGCTGACGCCAGTAGCCGGGCATCACATTCGGGCCCTTAGCCCGCATTTCCAGCTTCCCGGAGACGGGGGCCAGTTTGACCACATTGCCCGGCCCAGGCAATCCGATGATTCCGGCCCGATTCGCGTCCGGTGTAGTGAACGTGATGGAGGGCGAGGTCTCGGTCACCCCGAGACCCGACAGGATGGGCACGCGACGCCCGCGCGCCGCAATTGACAGCGATTCGAGAGCTTCCCAGGTCGGCTGCGGCAGACCCGCGCCGGCATAGAAGCAGAGTCGCAGCCGGCTGTAGAAGAAGTTGCGCAGCCCAGCGTCCTTCTGCAATTGCCGGGCGAGCATCTCGAAGCCGCTCGGCACATTGAAGTAGAGGGTCGGTGCGATCTCCCGCAAATTGCGCACCGTCTGTTCGAATCCGGCCGCGGTGGGCCGACCGTCGTCGATGTACAGTGAACCACCGTTGTACAGGGCCAACCCCACGTTGTTATTTCCACCAAAGACGTGGTTCCACGGCAGCCAATCGATCAACACCGGCGGCTCGGTCGTGACGAACGGAAACGCGTGGCGCGTCGTGGCCTGATTGCTGCACAGCATCCGCTGCGTGGTGACCACCGCCTTCGGGCTTCCGGTGGAGCCCGAGGTGAGCAGGAATTTCGCGATGGTGTCCGGCCCGGTGAGTGCATGCAGGGGCTGCACCGATGCCTGATCGGCGGACTCGAGTTCCTCCAGCGTGAGCACGGTTCTTCCAGCCATTTCGAGCGCATCGCCCAGAATCGCCACGGAATCGGGAACCACGGCGTCAATGGCGCGCGCGAACGGTCCGGGTCCGAAGGCGGCCACCAATCCGGGGGTGAGCAACTCGACCACGTGGCGCAGCTTGCCGAGGTCCGAGCTCGCCTGCGAATACGCCTGGGACACTGGGCAGTAAGGCACGCCGATGTACATCGCCGCGAGCCCGAGCAGCATGTGCTCGATGCTGTTGCCCGAGATGATCAACAGCGGCCGCTCGGCGCTGAGCCCGAGCCGGCTCAATCCGGCAGCCAGACGCTGCACGCGGCGGAGCGCCTCGGCATAACTCACCCGCTGCCAATCGCCCTGCGCGCCGCGGCGCGCCACGAAGGTCGTCTGCGGCGTGGCCGACGCCCACTTCGACAGGCAATCGGTCAGCCGCGCGGGGTACGGCTCGAGCGGTGCCCGAGGAGTCAGCAGCAGCGAGCCATCATCCCGCCACACCGCATCTGCGGTGAAATCGCGGGGCTGCCAGTCTAGATCTCCGCCGGCCATCTGATTCAGCCCGCTATATCCGTTGTCTGGCCGAGCTTCAGAACCTTGATGGCATTCTTCTTCAGGATCAAATCGTGGACTTCCGGCTTGAAACCCGCCTCCGTGAAGTCCTTCAACCAGCGATCAGGGGCGAGCACGGGAAAGTCGGACCCGAACAGCATTTTATGCTTGAGCTGGGTGTTGGCGTATTGCACTAACTGCGGCGGGAAATACTTCGGCGACCAGCCGGACAGATCGATGTAGACATTGGGCTTGTGCAGGCACACCGACAGCGCTTCGTCCTGCCACGGCCAAGAGGGGTGCGCGATGATGATGGTCATGTCGGGAAAGTCGGCCGCGACGTCGTCAAGATACATGGGATTCGAGTACTTGAGGCGCACGCCGCCGCCGCCGCGCATGCCGGTGCCGATCCCGGAATGTCCGCTGTGGAAGATGGCCGGGAGCTTGTGCTCGGCGATCACCTCATACAGTGGATACGCGAGCCGGTCGCTGGGGAAAAAACCCTGCAGCGTCGGGTGAAACTTGAAGCCCTTGACGCCCTGCTCCTCAATCAACCGCCGTGCCTCGAGCGCGCCGAACTTGCCCTTGTGCGGATCGATGCTGGCGAACGCAATCATCATGTCGCTGTTCTCGCGCGCTGCATCGATGATTTCCTGGTTCGGGATGCGCCGCGATCCAGTCGCGGCCTCCATGTCCACCGTGAACATCACCAGGCCGATCTTACGCTCGCGGTAATAGGCCACCGTCTCGGCAATGGTCGGCCGCTTGCCGGCCTTGAAGTACTTGCTGGCCGCATCCTCGAATTGCTTCCAGATGGGATCAACGGGCTGGCAGCACGACACCTCGGCGTGCACGTGCATGTCGATCGCGATGAGTTCATCGACTTTCATGGTGCGTCTCCCTTGGATTTTTCCCAGTCGGCCAGGCTCATGCCTCTGTCGACCAACTCGACCAGCAGCGCCGCGGGTTCCCAGTGCATGGGACCGAATTCGGCGCGGAAGCGCTGCATGCCCGCGAGCAGCGTCTTCAGCCCGATCGCCTCGGCGTGGAACATCGGACCGCCACGGTAGCGCGGAAAGCCATAGCCGGAGGTCCAGACCACGTCGATGTCGCTGGCGCGCTGCACGATGCCCTCCTCCAGAATCCTGAATCCCTCGTTGAGCAACGGGAACAGGCAGCGGTCGAGTATTTCCGCGTCGGAGTGGCTTTTCTCAGGCACCCCGAGTGCCCGCGCCCGCGCCCGCAGGATCGCAATGGCCTCTGGATCCTCGTGCCGGTTGCGGTCGCCCTTCTCGTAGCGGTAGTAGCCCTTGCCGTTCTTCTGGCCAAATCGGCCGGCCTCGACCAGTGCGAAGTCCGCCTGGTAGTACGTGGGATCCGGCGGGTAATGCTGCGCATTGGCCTTGTGGATGTTGACTCCGACTTCGGTACCAGCCATGTCGAACACCGCCAGGATGCCCATCGCCATACCCCAGCGCTCCAACGCATCATCGACCTGTGTGGGCGTCGCACCTTCGAGCACCATGCGCTCGGCCTCGCGCGCGTAGCCTTCCATCATGCGGTTGCCGACGAAGCCGTAGCACACCCGCGCCAGCACCGGAGTCTTGCGCAACGGCTGGGCGAGGTCCATCGCGGTGCGGATTGCGGAGGGCGAGGATGCATCCGTGCGGATCACCTCCAGCAGCGGCATGACGTTCGCCGGCGAGAAGAAATGCAGCCCGACCACGTCGGCGGGTCGGGCCGTGGCGCGCGCGATCTCTGCCACGTCCAGGGTCGAGGTATTGGACGCCAGCAAGGCACCCGGCTTGGCGATCTTGTCGAGCTTGCCGAAGATGGTTTTCTTCAGATCCATGCTCTCGAACACGGCCTCGATGATGACGTCGGCGCTGGCCAGATCCGCATAGTCGAGGGAGCCGCGGATCAGCGCCATACGCTTGGCATGCTCCTCGTCCGTGAGCCGGCCGCGCTTGACCATGGAGGCGTAATTCCGGTCGATCACACCGAATCCCCGGTCCAGCGCTTCTTGGTTGGTGTCGATCACGGTGACCGGCATACCCGCATTGGCGAAGCACATCGCGATGCCGCCGCCCATGGTTCCCGCACCTATGACGCCTGCGCTGCGGATTGCGCGACCCTCTCCGGCGGGCAGCCCTACAACCCGGCGCGTGGCACGTTCGGCGAAGAACACATGCACCAGCGCGCGGCTCTCGACCGTCGCCTTGGCCTGATTGACGATCTCATCCTCGGCCATCAGTCCCTGATCCAACGGAAGGCTCACCGACGCCTGCACTGCTTTGATCGCGGACAGTGCCGCCTGACGGTTCGGATACAGTTTCCGCGCGAGCGCCCTGAGCCTCTCGAGCACCGCGTCGCCGGCGGTCGCCGGATCGACGTTGCGGGCGGAAGTCGGCCGCGGTCCGCTCCTTGCGGCCAGCAGGTTCGCGGCATAGGCGAGCGCCCCGGCGCGCACGTCACCCTCGATGATCTGATCGATGATGCCGAGCTCGAGCGCTTCGGCCGCGTCGATGGGCTTGGCATTGATGATGAGATCCAGGGTCTTCTCCACGCCGATCAGCCGCGGCATGCGTTGGGTGCCGCCGGCGCCGGGGATGATGCCGAGAGTCACTTCGGGAAAGCCGAGACGCGTTGCCGGCGCCGCCAGCCGGTAATGGCAGGCGAGAGCGAGCTCGAGTCCACCGCCGAGCACGGTACCGTGCAGCGCGCCGATCACTGGCACCGAAGCACCCTCCAAACGGGCGAACAGCTCCCGATATTCCGACTCCTTGGGCGGCCCGCTGAATTCTCCAATATCGCCGCCGGAACAGAAGGTGCTGCCCTCGCAACGCAGCAGCACGGCGCGAACACCCGTCATCGACGCGACCTGATCGAGCGCCGCGGACAATCCACTGCGCAGCGCCGCGGTGATGGCGTTGACCGGTGGATTGTCGATCGAAAGCACAGCCACACCGTCGACCAGTTCCACGCGCACCGTTTTATTTTCGCTCATCACCACCTCCGTGACTCCAGACCTCAGGCGACGACTCAGAATCTCAACTCAGGGTGTAACCGTTCAAATTCGGCGGCGAGTTGTGGATCCCGCTTGCGCACGTCGGCATGCTCGACGCGACCGGTTCTTCGCAAATAATCGTAGGCGAAGGAGACTGGATCGAGACACAGCTTCGGGCCGAGATTTTCATACCACTCCGTGCTCTTGATCGCGGCGTTTTGCAGCGAATCGGAGCCGGGGCGCCTGGTCCTTACGAACTCCGCGAGTAATTCCGGCACGTCCGAGCCACGGGCCTTATATGCCTCGAAAAGAGCGATTGAATCCTGCAGCGCCAGTCGGGTACCCGAACCCACCGATGGGTGTCCCGTGCGCAGTGCGTCGCCCAGCAACACGATGTTGTTGTGGTACCACTGCTGGTTCTTGACTATCGTGTACCTGAACCAGGAGGATTTATTGGACAGCAGTTCGTGCCCTTGCAGATCCTCGGCGAAAACTTGTTCACAGTAACGCAGGCTCTGCGTCTCAGTCATGCAGTCGAGACCTGAGTTGCGAAAGGTCGACGGATCGACCTCCACGAGGAACGTGCTGTGGGTCGCGCTATATTGATACGTGTGCGCAATCACCAGACCGTCGCGATTCTGCCGGAATATCAGGCTTAGTGGCTCGAACAGGCGGGTCGTGCCGAACCAGGCCAAGAAATTCGGCCGCTCATCGAGTGATGGTTGAAATTGCTCCTTGTACCGCGAGCGAATGGCGCTGTTGGCGCCGTCGGCGGCAACGATCAGGTCGCAATCCGCGAACGCCGTAACGTCATCGAGCTTTCGGTCGAATTCGAGGGCCACGCCCACCCGCCGGCATTGCTCATGCAGTGCCATCAACAATTCGAGGCGCCCCAGGCGATGGAATGTGTGCGACATCGTGACGGCGCGGCTGCGGTGCACGACGGCCACTGACGGAAAGACGACCTCATTGCGGGTGAGTGCTGCATACACATCCGGAGCGACATTGCGGACAAAGGACAGCGCGAAATCAGAGAACACCAGCCCCCAACCATAGGTGGCGTGCTCCGGATCCCGCTCGTAAACTCGAACGTCATGGCCCGGATTATCGTGCTTCATGAGATACGCGAAAAACAGACCCGCGGGGCCGCCACCGATAATT
>CAYRAC010000087.1:0-1603 GCA_964422045.1 uncultured Steroidobacteraceae bacterium | reverse complement strand
CCGACCACGATCACAGGGCCAAAACTCGGATCGCGTACGGCACCGATGATCAGTTCCAGTCCGGGTGGTGCCATCGCTTCGAGCAGATACCGCCGCTGCGGACCCGGAATGGCGTCGATGCGGGTCAATGCCCGCTCGAGATCATGCGGCGTCCGGACATTGACGTGCACTCCACCCACTTCCGTTTTGTGCAGTATCGCCGCGTCCAGCACTTTGACGACCATCGGGCCGCCGAATCGCTCGAATGCGGCCGCCGCTGTCGCTCGGCTGCTGCATACGAAGCGCTCCGGGCACGACAGCCCCATAGTCTCCATCAATTCCTTCGCCCCGGCCTCGTCCAATGCCTCGCTGGGCATCGCGAACGATGGCGACGGTCGGGCGTCGTGATGTTCCGTGCTCCCATACTGGCGTTTTGCATCCTCGACCAAGGCGATGACGGCGCCCACCAAACGCTCGGGCGCACCGTAAGCCGGCACCTGTTGCGCCCGGGTGCTCGCCAGAACGCGTTCAAATACACCGACCTCGCCCATCCCGCTATAGAGAATCGGTTTCCGGGTGCGCACGGCGGCGCGGCCCAGTACGGTGGCCACATCGAGCACATTCGGTTCGTTGAGTGCCGAGACACAAACGACATCGATGCCCGGATCATCGATGACGGCGTCAATGACGGCGCCGAACTCAAGTGAGGGGCGGCCCGTGTCGACCGGATTTTTCAGAAAGGTGAGCGGCGGTAAGAGAGCAGCGATTTTTCGGGACGTGTCCTCCGAAAATATCGGCAGGCTAACGCCAGCCGCCCGCAAATTATCAACGATGAGCAATCCGGGTCCCGCCTGCCCCGTGATCAGCGCGACACCGGGATTCGGATGCGGCCTCAACCTCGAATGACAAAGCGCCGCACAGGCGTCGACCAGCGCTTCGGTGCTGTTCACGATGACGGCGCCCGCTTGGCGCAGCGCTGACACCTTCAGCTCATAGCCGCCAAGCAGTGCGCCGGTATGCGACTGCGCGAATTCTCCGCTATCGGCACGGCCGACGGTCAATACGACGACCGGCTTGACGGGTGTCACGCGGCGCAATGTCTCGTAGAGCCGTCGCCCGTCCATTACGCCTTCCAAGTGTAACCCGATCACCCTGGTGGCTGCGTCGTGCATTAGATACTCGAGCACGTCCGACGTGCTCACGTCCGCGGCGTTGCCGAGTCCTACAGCCATGCTGACCCCAACACCTGCACGCGCCAGAAGAAAGGCAAGCGTCAAGTTGACGCCGCCGGATTGCGCCACGATTGCCACGGCTCCAGCCTCGATCGTTTCCGTGCCCGGAGCGAACGTCGCATAACAACGCCGTGCCGGATTGAAGAAGCCGGACGTATTGGGACCCAACACCCGAACCGATCCCGCCTGCGCGGCGGCCAACATCTCAGACTGCAAAGTCGCGCCCGTCGCGCCGCTCTCAGCGAAGCCCCCGCCGATGACTAATACTCCCCCCGTCCCAACGGAGGCGGCTTCCCGCATCAAGGATGGAGTGATCGATGCCGGCACAGCCATCGCGACCAGGTCCGGCGCCCGGGGTAGCGATGCAAGCGTCGGATAGGCCTTCCGACCTT